>NZ_JBEXCW010000027.1:0-97751 GCF_040605435.1 Streptomyces sp. NPDC005574 | reverse complement strand
TCGTACTCCTGTGCAAGCTCCAGGGCCTTAGCGAGCGGGACGATGCCCACCTGCTCGCCGCTGGGACCGACAAGTCGCACCTCGGGAACGCGAATGCCCGCCCACGCCAAGGTCGAGGCGGGCGGCCAGCGGGTCGGTGACAGCTGCGCGGCCAGACCGTCAAGATGCCGCGCATCCGCAAGGTCATCGGCGACAACATGGTCAAGGCGCTGCACGAGCAGGCGCAGCTGTCCTCGGTCGTCGAGGTCGACGTGACCCGCCTGATGCGCCTGCGCAACCAGGCCAAGGACTCCTTCGCCGCGCGCGAGGGCGTCAAGCTCTCCCCGATGCCGTTCTTCGTGAAGGCGGCGGCCCAGGCGCTGAAGGCCCACCCGGTCATCAACGCCCGGATCAACGAGGGCGAAGGCACGATCACCTACTTCGACTCCGAGAGCGTCGGAATCGCGGTGGACTCCGAGAAGGGCCTGATGACCCCGGTCATCAAGCACGCGGGCGACCTCAACATCGCCGGGATCGCCAAGGCCACCGCCGAGCTGGCGGGCAAGGTCCGGGGCAACAAGATCACTCCGGACGAGCTGTCCGGCGCGACCTTCACCATCAGCAACACCGGTTCGCGCGGTGCGCTCTTCGACACGATCATCGTGCCGCCGGGCCAGGTCGCGATCCTCGGTATCGGCGCCACGGTCAAGCGTCCGGCCGTCATCGAGACGGAGGAGGGCACGGTCATCGGCGTTCGCGACATGACCTACCTGACGCTGTCCTACGACCACCGTCTGGTGGACGGCGCCGACGCGGCCCGTTACCTGACCGCGGTCAAGGCGATCCTGGAGGCCGGCGAGTTCGAGGTCGAGCTCGGCCTGTAGCCCTCGGCAGCCGCAGTGTGCCCCCGTCCGGGATCCTCCGGGCGGGGGCACCGCCGTATCGCGGCTCCCCCGGGCCACCGGGGTCCCTGACGCGGCGGCACCGGCGGGACCGGGCGGGCGGGGTCCCGCGCCGCTGCGGGGCCGTCCTACGCTCCCGAGCAGGCCGTACGGCGAAGGGGCCGGCCCGCAGCGGTGCGGGCCGACCCCTCCCTTCCGCGCGCCCCCGCCCACCGCGAACCCGTGCGCGGCCACCCGGGGTTCGCCCGGCGGGAGGCGATGACCGCCCCGGCCGGACCCGGTACGCGGGCCGAGCGGGACCGCAGCCGTAACGAGCGTGTAAGTCTCGTCTCACCTGCGGGAAAGCGCCGCCGTGCACCCCTCCCGGACGGGCCCCCGGCCTTATTGTCTAAACGTCAAACGCCCCAGGGGCCGATGGGCGGCCCCTCCCTAAGGAGCCCTCATGACCGCGCCCGTCGTCCACTCGCTGCGCGAGCAGATCCGCGAGCACATCGTGGAGGGGATCGTCAGCGGGCGCTGGAAGCCGGGCGAGCGGATCGTGGAGCGCCGGATCGCCACCGAGCTGGAGGTCAGCCAGACCCCGGTGCGGGAGGCGCTGCGCGAGCTGGAGTCGCTGCGGCTGATCGAGTCGGCGCCGAACAAGGGCGTACGCGTCCGCAATCTGACCGCCGCCGACCTGGAGGAGAGCTACCCGGTGCGGGCCGGCCTGGAGGCGATCGCGGCGGAGCTGGCGGCGACGGGGCTGGCGGAGGACTGCTCGGCCCTGGAACCGCACGTCGCGGCGCTGTACGAGGCGGACCGCAGGGCGGACGGCACGGGCCAGGTGCGGCACACGGTGGGCTTCCACCGGGAGCTGGTGCGGGCGGCCGGCAACTCGGTGCTGCTGCACACCTGGGAGGGCCTCGGCATCGAGGTGTTCACCGCGCTGTCGATCCGCTGGCTGGGGACGGTCCAGCAGTCGTACGCGGAGGAGCACGAGGAGCTGGTGGCCGCGTTCCGGCGGCGCGATCCCCGGATCGCCGAGATCGTGAAGGCCCATGTCCTGGGCTGTGCGCCGCGGCCCTGAACCAGTTCTGATCCGGTTCCGATCAGGCCCTGACCCGACACCGAGCCGCCGCGGCGTGGCCGAGCCCCCGGCCGTGCCGCTCCGGAGCCGCTTCCTGAGCCGGTCCGCCGGCCCGGAGCCGGTCCCGAGCCGCTTCCTGAGCCGGTCCGCCGGCCCGGAGCCGGTCCCGAGCCGCTTCCTGAGCCGGTCCGGAGCCGGTCCGGAGCCGGTCGCGAGCCCTGCCCGAGCCGCCCCGGAGCCGGTCGCGAGCTGACGAGCGCGCCCCCGCTCACCTGCGAAAACCCGTCCGGGGCCGACCACGGGACCCGGCGATGACACGACACCCCGTGCCTTCGCCCGAGGCACCGCGTGCCGACTTTCTCGTGATCAAGAGGTTTTGCCCCTCAACCCTTTGATCGATCATCGATCAGCGAGTTACAGTCACCGACGGACTCCTACCAGAGACCACGCCCTGTCCTGCCAAAGACAAAGGGCACCCCCCAGAACCCCACAGGGAACCCCTTCGACTGAGGAAGGCGGCGACATGACCGACCCCAACGCCATCCAGCCGAGCGAGCTCGACCAGCTCCCGGACCGCGACCCCGAGGAGACCGCCGAATGGCAGGCCTCCCTGGACGCCGTCACCAAGGCGGCCGGGCCGCACCGTGCCGCGTACCTGATGCGCCGCACGCTGGAGCGCGCCGAGGGCAACGGCATCGCGCTGCCCAAGCTCCTGGAGACCGACTACGTCAACTCCATCCCGACCGCCGCCGAGCCGTCCGCGCCCGGTGACCCGGAGATGGAGCGCCGGATCACCGCGTGGAACCGCTGGAACGCGGCCGCGATGGTCACCCGGGGCGCGAAACACGGCGTCGGCGGCCACATCGCCACCTTCGCCTCCGCGGCCTGGCTGTACGAGACCGGCTTCAACCACTTCTTCAGGGGCAAGGAGGCCGACGGTTCCGGCGACCAGCTCTACATCCAGGGCCACGCCTCCCCCGGCATCTACGCCCGCGCCTTCCTCGACGGCCGGCTGACCGAGCAGCACCTCGACAACTTCCGTCAGGAGGCGGGCGGCAACGGCCTCCCGTCGTACCCGCACCCGCGCCGGCTGCCCTGGCTGTGGGAGTTCCCGACGGTGTCGATGGGCCTCGGCCCGCTCTCCGCCATCTACCAGGCGCGCTTCAACCGCTATCTCACCAACCGCGGCATCAAGGACGTCTCGCAGTCCCACGTCTGGGCGTTCCTCGGCGACGGCGAGATGGACGAGCCCGAGTCGACGGCGGCACTCGCACTCGCCTCCCGCGAGGGTCTGGACAACCTGACCTTCGTCATCAACTGCAACCTCCAGCGCCTCGACGGCCCGGTCCGCGCCAACTTCAAGATCGTGCAGGAGCTGGAGGCCCAGTTCCGCGGCGCCGGCTGGAACGTCGTCAAGTCGCTGTGGGGCTCCGCCTGGGACGAGCTGTTCCAGCTCGACACCACGGGCGCGCTGGTCCGCCGGCTGCGCGAGGTACCCGACGCCCAGGTCCAGACGTACCAGACCCGGGGCGCCGCCTACATCCGCGAGGACTTCTTCGGCAAGGACCCGGCGCTCGCCGAGATGGCGAAGCTGCTGAGCGACGACAAGATCCTGGAGTGCTTCCACCTCTCCCGCGGTGGCCACGAGGCGCGCAAGGTCTACGCGGCGTACAAGGCGGCCGTGGAGTTCGAGGGCGCGCCGACGGTCATCCTGGCGCAGACGGTCAAGGGGCACACCCTCGGCGAGGGCTTCGCGTCGAAGAACGCCAACCACCAGATGAAGAAGCTCTCGGTGGAGGAGTTCAAGGCGATGCGCGACCTGCTGGAGCTGCCGATCCGGGACGCCGACTTCGTCGACGGTGTGGTGCCCTACGGCCACCCGGGCGCCGACGCCCCCGAGGTCCGCTACCTCCAGGAGCGCCGCGCGGCCCTCGGCGGTCCGGCCCCGGCCCGCCGTACGCACCCGCTCGCCCCGCTGCCCGCGCCCGCCGAGAAGGCGTTCGCGTCCTTCGACAAGGGCTCCGGCGCCCAGAACATCGCCACGACCATGGCGTTCGTCCGGCTGGTCAAGGACCTGGTCCGCGACAAGGAGACCGGCCGGCGCTGGGTGCCGATCGTCCCCGACGAGGCGCGCACCTTCGGCATGGAGAGCCTGTTCCCCTCCCTCGGCATCTACTCGCCGAAGGGGCAGACGTACGAGCCGGTCGACCGCGACCAGCTGATGTACTACAAGGAGGCCAAGAACGGCCAGATCCTCAACGAGGGGATCACCGAGGCCGGTTCGATGGCCGACTTCATCGCCGCGTCCACCGCGTACTCCACGCACGGTGAGGCGATGATCCCGTTCTACATCTTCTACTCGATGTTCGGCTGGCAGCGCACGGCCGACCAGATGTGGCAGCTCGGCGACCAGCTCGGCCGCGGCTTCCTCGTCGGCGCCACGGCGGGCCGTACGACGCTGACGGGTGAGGGCCTCCAGCACGCCGACGGCCACTCCCCCGTGATCGCCGCGACCAACCCGGCCGCGCTGACCTACGACCCCGCGTTCGCCTACGAGGTGGCGGCGATCGTCAAGGACGGTCTGCGCCGGATGTACGGCGCGGCCGCGCCCGACGAGGACCCGAACGTCTTCTACTACCTCACCGTCTACAACGAGCCGATGCCGCAGCCGGCGAAGCCGTCCGTACCCGGTGTGGACGAAGGCATCGTCAAGGGCCTGTACCGCTTCAACACGGCGGAGTCGGCCGGGCTGTCCCCGGTGGCCAACGCCCCGCGCATGCAGCTCCTGGGCTCCGGCACGGCGATCCACTGGACGCTCGCGGCGCAGAAGCTGCTCGCCGAGGAGTGGGGCGTCGCGGCCGACGTCTGGTCGGCGACGTCCTGGACGGAGCTGCGCCGGGACGCGCTGGCGGCCGACGCGGCCCTGCTGCGCGGCGAGGAGCGGCTGCCGTACGTGCGGCAGGCGCTGGCCGGCGCCGAGGGCCCGGTGCTCGCGGTCTCCGACTACATGCGGCAGGTCCCGGACCAGATCGCGCAGTGGGTGGAGCAGGACTACTCGTCGCTGGGCGCGGACGGCTTCGGCCTCTCCGACACCCGGGACGCGGCCCGCCGGCACTTCGGCGTCGACGCCCAGTCGATCGTCGTCGCCGCCCTGGCGCAGCTGGCCCGCCGCGGCGAGGTCAAGGCGTCCGCGGTCAAGGAGGCCAGGGAGCGCTACGGCCTGTAGGGCTCGGGCCCGACCAGGGTTCCACGAAGGGGTACGGCGGCCGCCGTGCCCCTTCGTTGTCGGTGGGCCCCGGCATGATGGCCGTATGCGCGCTGCCCGGCTGATCAGAATGGTGCTGCTGCTCCAGTCCCGGCCCTCCATGACCGCCGCCGAACTGGCGCGCGAGCTGGAGGTGTCCGAGCGGACGGTCACGCGGGACGCGCAGGCGCTGTCCGAGGCGGGGGTCCCGGTGTACGCGGACCGGGGGCGGGCCGGCGGGTACCGCCTGGTCGGGGGCTACCGCACCCGGCTGACCGGGCTGGCCCGGAGCGAGGCCGAGGCGCTGTTCCTCAGCGGCGTCCCCGCGGCGCTGCGCGAGATGGGCCTGGCGGACGCCGCCTCCGCCGCCCGGCTCAAGGTGTCCGCCGCCCTGCTGCCCTCCCTCCAGGACGCCTCCCGGACGGCGGCGCAGCGCTTCCACCTGGACGCGCCGAGCTGGTTCCAGGAGCCCGAGCCGCCCGAGCTGCTGCCCGCCGTCGCGGAGGCGGTGTGGGGCGACCGGCGGATCACCGCGCGCTACCGCGGCCGGGAGGGGGAGGTGGCCCGCGAGCTGGAGCCGTACGGACTCGTGCTGAAGGCGGGCGTCTGGTACCTGTGCGCGCGGGTGACGGACGGCGGTTCCTTCCGCGTGTACCGCCTCGACCGGTTCACGGCGGTGACGGCGGCCGGTGAACGCTTCGCCCGCGCCGAGGAGTTCGACCTGCCGGGCTTCTGGGCGGAGCGTGCCGGGCAGTTCGCGCGGTCGATCCTGCGCGCCGAGGTCCGGGTGCGGCTGTCGCCGGAGGGGGTGCGGCGACTGCCGTACGCCGTCGATCCGCCCGCCGCCCGCGAGGCGCTGGAGTCGGCCGGCGAACCGGACGAAGCGGGCCTGGTGACGGTGGACCTGCCCGTGGAGTCGGAGGAGGTCGCCCACACCCAGCTCACCGCGCTCGGGCCCGAGGTGGAGGTGCTGGCGCCGCAGGGGCTGCGGGCGCGCTTCGCCGCCGACGCACTGCGGCTGGCCGGACTGTACGGGCGGCCGGCCTGTACGGGACATAACAATCCGCCGCACTCCGCGTGCGCCCCACCCCTCCAGGGCTGATGCTTGTCCCGTGATGGACGAGACGGAGTTCTGGGAGCTGGTCGACGCCACCCGGGAGGCCGCCGGGGGCGACCCGGAGGACCAGGCCGACCTGCTCGTGGACCGGCTGCTCCAGTTCGACCCGGAGTCGGTCCTCGATTTCGCCCGTCACTTCGAGGCCCGCTACAACCGCGCCTACACCTGGGACCTCTGGGGCGCCGCCGCGGTTTTGCTGGACGGCGCGAGCGACGACGCCTTCGACTTCTTCCGCTGCTGGCTGATCGGCCAGGGCCGCGAGGTGTACGAGAGCGCGGTGCACGACGCCGACTCCCTGGCCGGTCTCCTGGACGACTTCGACGAGGAGGTCGACGGCGACGGCGAGGATCTCGGCTACGCGGCCGACGAGGCCTACGAACAGCTCACCGGGACCGTCGCCCCCGACCTCGGTATCCAGCCCCCGCCCGCCGAACCGGAGGGCACGCCGGTCGACTTCGAGCACGACCACGTGCTGGCGGACCGCTTCCCCAAGCTGTGGGAACGCTTCAGGGGCTGACCCGGCCCACCGGCCCGCCGGCCTTCCGGCCCACCGGTCTTCCGGTGCCGTTCAGGCCGTGGCGCGGCGGCGGCTCGGGTCCGCCGGGATGTACGCCTGCTTCTGGTCGGCCTTCACCGCGTGGTGCAGCGGTGCGGCGTTCGCCTGGTCCAGTGCGGACGCCGTGACGGCGGCCGGGCCCAGGATGACGGTCGCGACGGCGCAGACCACCGTCCAGGGACCGCGGGCGGCCCTGCTCCACCCCGCGGACCGACGCGCTGCTCCGGTACGGCTGCTGTTCATGATCCCCACCTCCGGTCGGCTTCTGGTGACGACCGTAGGCCGCGCGGATCTGAGTGGTCTGCGGGGCGGCTGTGGGCTTCCTGTGGACCTGCGGCCGGGGGGCCTGCGCGGAGGCTGCCTGCGCGTCCGGCTCCGGTGGGCCCGGGCGGGGTCCGTCGCGCCGGCGCGTTCTCGCGGCGCGGGCCCTCCGTGCCGGCTCACCTGCGGCCCTGGAGCCGTGCCGCCCGTTCCCTGATGGCGGGCAGGCGGGCGCTGAGGGCCGCGCCGGGGCAACTCGTCATGTAGCCGTCCCGGTGGCCCGCGAGGGTGGGCAGGGAGGTGGAGGTGCCGGCCGCGAACCGGCTGTGGCTGTTGCTGGAGACCAGCCTGACCTCGGCTCGCGGGTCGACGCCCGCCAGGCCCAGTTTCCAGGCGGCCAGCGCGGCGATCGCCTCGGTCATCGCCCGGGGCACGGGCACCCCGGCCGTGAACGTGCCGAGGGCGGCGATGCCCGCGGTGCGGTGGTTGAAGCCCTGGGTGTGGGCGCCGGTGACGGGCCGGTCGACGCCGCCGGCGCGGCCCTCGTAGATGGTGCCGCAGCGGTCGACGAGGAAGTTGTAGCCGATGTCGTCCCACTGGCGGGCGCCGGTCTGGCCCGCCGCCAGGTAGCGGATGATGCGGGGAGCGTCGGCGCAGGCGTAGTCGTTGGGCGAGTCGGTGTGGTGGACGAAGACGGCGACGACCTTGTCGTCGTAGCGCGGGGGCGGCGGGGCCGGCACGTCGACGCCGACCCAGGCCGACCTCGGCACGATCCGCGGTCTGGGCGCGGTGTGCCGGCCGTCGGGGCGGATCACGGCCGCCGGCCGGGTCGCGGCCGTCCCCTCGTGCCCGACGTCGCCGGCGCACAGGGCCAGCGCGCCCAGGGCGGCTGTCGCGGGCAGACAGGCCAGCAGCACGACCACGGCGCCGGGTATCCGTACCGGCTGCCGTTTCCGCGCCCCCCGCGCTCTTCGGAAGACACGCATGGACCCACTGTCGGCCCGATCCGCCCCGTCCGCGATGTGTGCTGTGCCACCCGGTGGAACCATCGTCCTGGTCCGCGACGTTTTCCCGGGTGGACGCACGTGCGGCCGGTTCCGGGGCCGCGCGCGGTCGGCTGATCACTGGGGCCGTCCGGCGCGTACTAGGAGACGCCCCCTGAGGGGTCCGAGAGAAAGGCGGCTCCGTGGACCTGCTCGACATCCTGCTGTTGCTGGTCGTCCTGGCCTACGCGGCTTCCGGCTACCGGCGGGGGCTGGTGGCCGGCTGCGTGTCGCTGGCCGGCTTCGTGGGCGGCGCGGTCGTCGGCGTGTGGGCGCTGCCGTGGATGATGGACCTGGCCACGCCGGGCACCACCGCGGCGACGGTCACCGCGGTGCTGACCGTGCTGGTGCCGGGCGTGCTGGGGCACGAGCTGGCGGGCCGGCTGGCGCTGAAACTGCGGCGCGAGCTGGACGACGGGCCGCTCCGGGTGGCCGACGGGGTGGGCGGGGCCGCCGCCAACTCGGTGGCCGTGCTGATCGTGGCCTGGGTGGCCGCGAGCGTGCTCGGCGTGTCCTCGTCCCCGCTGGTCACGACCGCCATCCGGGACTCGGTGCTGCTGGGCGCCGTGCAGGACTCCATGCCGGCCACCACGCCGGCCTGGTTCTCCCGTGCCACGTCCGCGCTCACCGAGGCGGGTTTCCCACAGGTGTTCAACCCCTTCGAGAACGAGTCGACGGCCGAGGTCGCCAAACCCACCGGCGACAGCGTCACGGCGAGCGCCACGAACGCCGCGAGAACCAGCACGGTGAAGATCGAGGGCGTCTCCGGCGACCAGGGCCGCGAGGGCAGCGGCTTCGTGTACGCGACGGAGCACGTCATGACCAACGCGCACGTGGTGGCGGGCATCGACCGGCCGAACGTGCGGATCGGGGGCGTCGGGCGGTCGTACGAGGCGCGGGTGGTGCTCTTCGACCCGCAGAAGGACGTGGCCGTGCTGTACGTCCCCGGTCTGCGCGCGCCGGTGCTGCGCTTCGACGACCAGGCCGCGCGCGGCGACTCCGCGGTCGTCGCGGGCTATCCGCAGGACGGTGCCCTGAACCTCCAGGCGGCGACGGTCGCCGGCCGGGTCCGGGCCACGGGGCAGAACATCTACAACGACGCGACCGTCACCCGCGAGATCTACTCGATCCGCTCCACGGTCCGCCCCGGCAACTCCGGCGGCCCCCTGCTGACCCCCGAGGGCAGGGTCTACGGCGTCGTCTTCGCCCGGTCCACCTCCGACGACGAGACGGGCTACGTCCTGACGGCGGCCGAGGTCGCCCCCGACGCCCGGCGCGCGGCGGCCGCGACGGCTCCGGTGAGCACCGGCGACCTCGTCACGTCCTGAGCGCAGCGGGGGCGCGCGGCACGACGGTGGTGGGCAGGGCGAGGCCGACACGGCGGGGTGCGGGTCGGCGGGATGCGGGACAGCGGGGGTCGGGTCGGC
The DNA here is from genome assembly GCF_040605435.1 of Streptomyces sp. NPDC005574. NCBI lineage: Bacteria > Bacillati > Actinomycetota > Actinomycetes > Kitasatosporales > Streptomycetaceae > Streptomyces > Streptomyces sp. NPDC005574. Next base: position 88,156 of record NZ_JBEXCW010000027.1, on the reverse strand, counting down.
GGGATGCGGGACAGCGGGGTCGGGTCAGCGGGGGTCGGGTTCACCCGAACGGCCCTGCGCCGCCGCGGCCGGGTCGATCACAGACCGCGTCCCATGAGGACGTCGTCGACGTACTCGCCGTCCAGCAGGAACTCCTCGGGCAGCACGCCCTCGACCACGAAGCCCTCGGACTCGTACAGCGCCCGGGCCGCGGTGTTGTGGCCCAGGACGCGCAGGGTCAGGCGCCGCGCCCCGAGCCGCGCGGCCTCCCGCACCGCGGCCCGCACCAACTCGCGCCCGACCCCCGCACCGCGCGCCTCACCGGCCACGGCGAGACCCTGGATCTGGCGGACGTGGGTGTTGCACGCCAGGGCCGTCGGGAAGCCCATGCGGAGGTATCCGACGACCTTCCCGTCCAGTTCCGCCACGAGGTGGTCCCGCGGCCCGAACCGCTCGTTGTAGAACGGCGGGTGGGGTGGCCGGGGCCTCGGCTGCACGGAGTGCAGGGTGGACCAGGTGACGCGGTCGAGCCGGCCGAGCGTCTCCTCGTCCTGGTCGGTGGCGTGACGTATGTGCGGAACGGGCATGCCGGTCACCTTACGGCGGAGGTCCGGGCGCCCCGCGCGGGCTTTTCCCCGGCCACGGGGCAGGATGGAGCCATGGAACGTTCCCGAATCGCGGTGGCCGGCGCGTCCGGCCTCATCGGCGGCGCCCTGGTGCGGTCCCTGCGGGCCGACGGGCACGAGGTGGTGCGGCTGGTGCGCCGTACGCCCGCAGCCGAGGACGAGGTGCGCTGGGATCCCGAGCGCCGGTACGTGGACACGGCCGGGCTGGCCGGGTGCGACGCCGTGGTGAACCTGGCGGGGGCGGGGGTCGGCTCGCGCCGCTGGACGGACGCCTACAAGGCGCGCATCCGCGGCAGCCGGGTGCTCGGCACGGCGGCCCTCGCCGAGGCCGTGGCCTCGCTGGACACCCCGCCGCGCGTGTTCGTGAACGGCAGCGCGATCGGCATCTACGGCGAGACCGGCGACCGGCCCGTGGACGAGGACGCGCCGCCCGGGGAGGGTTTCCTGCCCGGGGTGTGCGTGGAGTGGGAGGCGGCCGCGGCGCCCGCGGCGAAGGCGGGCGTGCGGACGGCGTTCGCGCGGACCGGGCTCGTGGTGGCCCGCGACGGCGGGGCGTGGGGACGGCTGTTCCCCCTGGTGAAGGCGGGGCTCGGCGGCCGTCTGGGCGACGGGCGTCAGTACTGGTCGTTCGTGTCGCTGCACGACGAGGTGGCCGCGATCCGCCATCTCCTCGACACCGACGGCCTGTCGGGGCCGTTCAACCTGACCGCGCCGCAGCCGCTGACTAACCGTGAGATCACCGAGGCGATGGGGCGCGTGCTGCACCGGCCGACGGCGTTCGCGGTGCCCGCGCCCGTGCTGCGCGCCGCGCTCGGCGAGATGGCCGGGGATGTGCTGGGCAGCCAACGGGTGTTGCCGATGCGCCTGTTGGAGTCGGGGTTCAGCTTCGCGTTCCCGGAGATCGAGGGGGCGATCAGGGCGGCGCTGTGACCGGCGTGCGCTGTTGCGCGACCGGCTGTGACCGTATGCGACCGCCGTGCGTCCGTGCCCTGCGCATGCGCGATCCCCCCTGACCGGAACCGGTCCTAATCTCAAGCCGAACTCGGGTATTCCCGGAGCCAGTTGGGAGCGGTACGCTCCCGCCGGCCGCGCAACCTCGAGGAGGGGCACGTGCTTGAGCCCGCGTACCAGGCGGACGTCGTGGTGGTGGGGGCCGGGGTCGCCGGACTCTCCGCCGCACACCGGTTGACCAGCGCAGGAGTGAGGACCGCGGTCCTCGATGCCGCCCCCTGTGCGGGCGGCCGCATGATCACGGAGAAGGTGGACGGCTTCCGGCTCGACCGGATCGGACAGCTCTTGTCCACCGCGTATCCCGAACTACGCCGCACCCCCGGGCTCGACGCGCTCGTCCTGCGTCTCTTCGCGCCCGGTGTCCTGCTGCACGCCGACGGCCGGCACCATCGGGCGGGGACCCCGGCCGACGCGGGGGGCGCGAGGGGCGCACTCCATGCCGTGCGCGCCCTGGCAAGCGCCCCCCGGAACGCTCCCCGGCACGCCCCCCGTGGCACGTCCGCGCCCAGAGCCCTCGCGGGCGCCCCCCTGGGCACCCCCGTCGACCAGGCCCGGCTCGGCATGGCCCTCACCCGGCTCGCGGGCACACCCGCCGCACGGCTGCTGGCCCGTCCCGACCTGCCCGCCGGCCAGGCCCTCGCCGCGCGCGGGGTCCCCGCCCGCACCATCGACGGGTTCCTGCGCCCCCTGCTGGCCGCGCTGCTGTGCGACCCGGAGCTGACCACGTCCAGCCGGTGCGCGGACCTGGCGCTGCGGGCCTTCGCCCGGGGGCGGCTGTGCGTGCCCGAGGGTGGCGCCGAGGCGCTGCCGGAGCTGCTCGCGCGGGCGCTGCCGCCGGGCACCGTGCACACCGGCGTGCGGGTGACCGCCGTCTCCACCACCTCGGTGACCACCGCCGGGCACGGGGAGATCCACTGCCGGGCGGTGCTCGTCGCGACGGACGCGCGGGCCGCCGCCGAGCTGCTGCCCGGCCTGCGGGTGCCCGCGTTCCACCCGGTGACGGTGGTGCACCACACGACGGACGAGCCGCCGGCGACCGGGGCCGCCCTGCTGCTGGACGCGGACCGCGGCGGCCCGGTCGCGCACACGGCGGTGGTCAGCGAGGTCGACCCGAGCCGGGCGCCCGCGGGCCGCGCGCTCGTCTCCTCGACGGTCCTCGGGCCGCCGCCGCCCCACGTCGACACCGCCGTACGCAGGCACCTGTCCCGGCTCTACGGCACCTCGACGGCGCGCTGGGAGACGCTGGCCGTGCACCACACCCCCGAGGCCGTGCCGGCCATGCGGGCCCCGCACGACCTGCGCCGTCCGGTGCGCCTGCTGGCGGGGCTGTACGTGTGCGGCGACCACCGGGACACCAGCACGGTCCAGGGCGCGCTGCACTCGGGCCGCCGCGCCGCGTCCGCGATCCTGACGGATCTGGGCGCGAGCGACTCCCTCCCCGCGGCGGACCCGCCCCGGGCCTTACGCCCGGCGGCCTGACGCGCGCCGGGCGGGAACCGGCAAGAAGTACGGGGCCACGGGTCCACGGGGCCGGGACACATCCCCTTGCCCGGCACCCTCGCCCGCCCGGAGCGCCCCTGAGCGCCCCGGGCGGGGAGGGCGAAGCGCGGCGCACCGCCGGTGTCCGCCCGCCGACGGCTCCGCGGTGCCCCTCATCAGGAGGCATCGCGAGGCCGCGGGCAGCCCCACGGCCGCCAGTCACTCCGAGAGCGGGCCAGCCGAGAGGGGTCGCCCCGACCCCACCGACTCCGCTCGGGCGGCGGCGGCCGCACCGGCCGTCCCGGGGGCGGCCCCGGCCCGGCACCCCCGCCCTCCCGGCTCAGCCTCGGGCAGGCCGCCCACGCCGCGGCCCCGCCAGCTTCCGGCCGGACGTCCGCCCCCCCCCGTCAGCCCAGGGCTGCCACCTTGTCCCGGTAGCCGCGGACCGGGGCCGCGTCCTTGTACGGTTCCAGGCGGCGTTCGAAGTCACGGACGTACTCGATCGCCCGGACCGACCGCATCTCCGCCGCCGCCCCAGCTGCTTCGGCGCCCAGCTGGCACGCCTGGTCGAGTTCGCCCAGGCCGAGCCGGGCGGAGGCCAGGACGACCCGGCAGAACAGGCGGCTGCGGGCGTAGACGGGGGCGCGCAGGTGCAGGGAGCGCTCCGCGTGCTGGGCCGCGGCGCGGAACTGCTGGAGGTCGCGGTGGCAGTGCCCGAACTCGTCGGCGAGCTGGGCCTCGTCGAAGAACCGGGCCCAGTGCGGGACCTCGTCGCCGGGCCGGGCGGCCTCCAGGGCGCGCTCGGCCCGTACCAGCGAGGCGGTGCAGGCCCGCACCTCGCCGAGCACCCCGTGGCCTCGCGCCTCGGCCGAGTGCAGGAGTGCCTGCACGACGGGCGGGGCGCTGGTGCCGACACCCTGCTGTGCCACCCGGGCGAGCTGCACCGCCTCCCGGCCGTGCCCGAGGTAGACCGCCTGGCGGCTCATCGTGACCAGCACGTAGGAGCCGTACGCCCGGTCCGCGGCCGCCTGCGACAGCCGCAGCGCCTGCACGAAGTAGCGCTGGGCGAGTCCGTGCGCCGCGATGTCGTACGACGTCCAGCCGGCGAGCCGGGTCAGGTCGGCGGCCGCCGCGAACAGCCGGCGGCCGGTCTGCTCGCCGTAGGTGCCGCGCAGCATCGGCTCGCACTCGTGCTCCAGATAGCGCACGAGGGCCTGCCGGGCGTGTCCGCCGCCGTACATGTCGTCGAGGGAGCGGAAGAGTTCGCCGACCGAGCGGAGCGCGGCGATGTCGCCGCCGCTGACCCGCTGGCCGGGGCCGCGCTCGACCTGGCCGCGCTGGCGTGGCACCCCGGGGCGGCCCTGAACGGGGACGCGCAGCGGTGGTTCGCCGCGGGCCACCCGGTCGTCGGCCCGGCCGATCAGCCAGTCCCGGCTGGGCACGACGAGGCCCGCGGGGGTGAAGGCGATCTTGCGGAGTTCGGCGTGGCTGCCGGAGTCCTTGCGCCACAGCCCGCCGACGATGTCGACCGCCTCCTCGGGGGTGGCGGCGAACTCCAGGCCGGCGTACACGGGGGCGCAGGCGTCGAGCCCCAGATCCTGGGCGCTCAGGCGCCGTCCGAGCCGGCGGGTGAAGACCTCGGCGATCAGGGCCGGGGTGGTGCCTCGGGGCTGCTGTCCGCGCAGCCACCGGGTGACGGACGTCTTGTCGTATCTCAGGTCCAGTCCGTGTTCGAGACCGAGCTGGTCCACGCGACGGGCGAGACCCGCGTTGGAGAACCCCGCTTCTGCGATGAGCGCGGCGAGCTGTCGGTTGGGCGTGCGCTGCGCGGGTCGTTCCGTCATCTGCGGTGCGGTCTCCTGCCTTTCGGGCCTCGCGGCGGCCGCCGCCCTGCCCGCATTGCCTGTGAGCAGCCGTTATGGCCTCGTGAACGGCGCGAATGTAGCGGAGCGTAAGCAGGCGATCGCACACTTCGGCGTTCATTCATCCGATCGTGTGAGGATTGCCCCCTGGGCTGACGCGGTACGGCCGGACGTACAGTGGCGTGGGCACGCTTCGTGCCTTACGAGCTTCCGAGGAGGCGCTTGCCGTGAGTGGGCTGCGGTTCGTCCGCATGGGATTCGGTGCCGACGCCGTCGAGTACCAGGAGGCGTGGGACGAGCAGCGCCGGGTGCACGCGGCGCGCTTCGGGGACGAGGTCCCCGACACCGTGCTCCTGCTCGAACACCCCCCGGTCTACACGGCCGGCCGGCGTACGGCGGACAACGAGCGCCCGCTCGACGGCACCCCGGTGATCGACGTGGACCGCGGCGGCAAGATCACCTGGCACGGTCCGGGCCAGCTGGTGGGCTACCCCATCCAGAAGCTGCCGCGCCCGGTCGACGTGGTGGCGCACGTACGGCGCCTGGAGGAGGCCCTGATCCGCACCTGCGCGGAGTTCGGCCTGGAGACCACCCGGGTCGAGGGCCGCAGCGGGGTGTGGGTCCTCGGCGACCCCGTGGCGCAGCGCCCGGCGCTCGGCGGACTCTCCCTCGACCTCGACCCGCGGCTGCACGACGACGAGTTCGACCCGCGGCTCAACGGCCCCGAGTACGCCCCCTCCAACGCCGGCCAGCGCCGCGAGGACCGCAAGATCGCGGCGATCGGCATCCGGGTCGCCAAGGGCGTCACCATGCACGGCTTCTCGCTCAACGTGAACCCCGACAACGCGTGGTTCGACCGGATCATCCCGTGCGGCATCCGGGACGCGGGCGTCACCTCGCTGGCAGGCGAAGTGGGCCGCGACGTGACGATCGAGGACGTGCTGCCGGTCGCCGAACGCCATCTGCGCGAGGTCCTCGAACACGCGGAGCTGAAGCCGCGCGAGATCGAGAAGACCCCGGTCTGAGCCCGGCATAAATCCGGCCCGCCCGGCGTTCCCCGCAGGGGCGCTCGCGCCTTCGGCCCGGAGCGCGGGCCCGGAGGGTGACAGCCCTCGACATGGCCCGCGCCGACGCCGGAGAACCATCAAATGCACGGGCGTACCCTGGTGGACGCCGAAGAATCAAACGCTAGGGAGCCGGTCGTGTCCGCAGTCGCACCCGACGGACGCAAGATGCTGCGTCTGGAGGTCCGCAACAGCCAGACCCCCATCGAGCGCAAGCCCGAGTGGATCAAGACCCGGGCGAAAATGGGTCCTGAGTACACGAAGATGCAGAACCTCGTGAAGAGCGAGGGCCTGCACACGGTCTGCCAGGAAGCCGGCTGCCCCAACATCTACGAGTGCTGGGAGGACCGCGAGGCCACCTTCCTCATCGGCGGCGACCAGTGCACCCGGCGCTGCGACTTCTGCCAGATCGACACCGGCAAGCCCGAGGCGCTGGACCGCGACGAGCCGCGCCGCGTGGGCGAGTCCGTGGTCACCATGGACCTGAACTACGCCACCATCACCGGCGTCGCACGCGACGACCTCGACGACGGCGGCGCCTGGCTGTACGCGGAGACGGTCCGCCAGATCCACCGGCAGACCGCGGAGCGCGCCGAGGGCCGCACCAAGGTCGAGCTCCTCGCCCCCGACTTCAACGCGGTCCCCGAGCAGCTCGCGGAGGTCTTCTCCGCTCGCCCCGAGGTCTTCGCGCACAACGTCGAGACGGTGCCGCGCATCTTCAAGCGCATCCGCCCCGGCTTCCGTTACGAGCGTTCGCTGAAGGTCATCACCGAGGCCCGCGACTACGGCCTGGTCACCAAGTCGAACCTGATCCTCGGCATGGGCGAGACCCGCGAGGAGGTCGGCGAGGCGCTCCGCCAGCTGCACGACGCCGGCTGCGAGCTGGTCACCATCACGCAGTACCTGCGTCCCTCGGTGCGCCACCACCCCGTGGAGCGCTGGGTCAAGCCGGACGAGTTCGTGGAGCTGAAGGAGGAGGCCGAGCAGATCGGCTTCTCGGGGGTCATGTCCGGCCCGCTGGTGCGTTCCTCGTACCGCGCGGGGCGGCTGTACCGGATGGCGGTCGAGAAGCGCGGGGAGTATGTCGCCTCGCAGGCCGTCTGACCGGGCTCCCGGACCGGGCCGCTCGGACCGTCCGAGCCGGCCCGTTCACCTGACCCACCGTCACCCACCGTACCCCGCAAGGAGTGCGGCAAGCGTGTGAACTCACGCACAAGCGACTACTCGCCAGTAGCGGCCGATATGACGCGGTCCCGACCGTCCTCGCAGTTGAGGGCACCCGTCGGGGCCGCGTCCCCGTTCGGGGGTGCCGCATCAAGGTTTCATTGGCGTTTGACCGGTCGGTCATGCCCTGGTAACACCAAACAGTGACCCTGGACTCACAGCACGTAAACCCGCATCCGCAGCGATACCGAGGGGGGACCTCCTTCATGCAGGCCGCACCCGTTCGCGCAACACCCATCCCGTCCTTCACCGACGCGCTGCGCGCCGTCGAGTCGCTGCTCCTCAGCAGCGGCCAGCGCACCGCCCGCCGCAACGCGTGGACCTCCGTGCTGGAGGACCGCCGCCGCGCCAAGGACCGCGTCGAGGCGCAGCTCGTGCTCGAGCAGACCTTCACCGCGCACTCCTGAGCCGGCCCTCCCCCTTTCCCGCGGGCACTGCCGTCGTCGGCGCTTCCGGGGCCACGTAGACTTCACGGCATGGCGAGGAAGGACACGGCAGCGGACGCTGCGAACCCCGGGCGACTCAAGCAGATTGCCCAGACCTACAAGATGACCCGCAAGGCCGACAAGAAGATCGGTCTTGTACTCGCGGGTGTCGGCATCATCACCTTCGGTGTCTTCCTCGCGATCGGTTTCCTGATCGGTCACCCCATCTATCTCGGCATCCTGGGCCTGCTGCTCGCCTTCCTCGCGACGGCGATCGTGTTCGGGCGCCGGGCCGAGCGGGCGGCCTTCGGGCAGATGGAAGGCCAGCCGGGCGCGGCCGCGGCCGTCCTGGACAACGTCGGCCGGGGCTGGACGACGACGCCCGCGGTGGCGATGAACCGCAGCCAGGACGTGGTGCACCGGGCCGTCGGCAAGGCCGGCATCGTCCTGGTCGCCGAGGGCAACCCGAACCGGGTGAAGACCCTCCTGGCCGCCGAGAAGCGCAAGATGAACCGCATCGTCGCGGACGTGCCGGTGCACGACGTGATCGTGGGCACCGGCGAGGGCCAGGTCCCGCTCAAGAAGGTCCGCACGACGCTGCTGAAGTTCCCGCGCGTCCTGACCGGTCCGCAGGTCACCACGACCAACGACCGGCTGCGGGCCATGGGCGACCTGATGAACAACATGCCGCTGCCCAAGGGTCCGATGCCCAAGGGCATGAAGCTGCCGAAGGGCGGCCCGAAGGCCCGCTGACCCGCTCCCGCCTCACCCGTGGAAAGGGGCCGCCCGGATCACTCCGGACGGCCCCTTCGTCATGTTCGTCATGTCGTTGCGCCTCGCCGCCGCGGGGGAGGCTCAGATCCGCACCTCGACCGTGCCGGCCAGCCGGTCGTGCAGGCCACGGCCGTCGCGGTCCCAGATCAGGGCCGGGACGGCGAGGAACAGCAGGACCGTGCGCAGCAGGGCGCGCAGCGGGTTGACGCGACCGGTGTCCAGGGCGATCACCCGCAGGCCGAGGAGCCGCTTGCCGGGGGTGAAGCCGAGCGTGCCGACCGTGAGGACGATCAGCACGAACAGGACGAGCGGGGCCCAGACCTGGGCCGCCCGGTTATAGCTGTCCGTGATCAGGCCGTATGCGATCAAGAGACACAGGCCCCAGTCGACGGCGAGGGCGCCGAGCCGGCGGCCCGGGCGGGCGATCGAACCCGGCCCCTCCTGCGGCAGACCCAGCTGCTCGCCCCGGTATCCGAAGTCGGCACCGGCTTCCTCCATGGCCGAGCGGGGTCCGGACAGCCACGATCCGATTGCTTGCCTGTTGTCCACCCGTCCACGGTACTGCGCCCCCATATGCGCCCGGGACGGCGGGGTGTCGACCGGCTAGGCTCGAACCCGAGCCGGTTAACTTCTGCGAAACAAATGAGTCACGCCCGAGAAACCACCCGTCCCTAGGGTCGAGGTCAGCGTGTGCCACCGCACTGGCCGCACGAACGAACTACCACCCCGGCACGGGAACGGCCGGGAGTAGGAGGAGCTGGATGTTCCAGAACGCCGACGAGGCCAAGAAGTTCATCGCGGACGAGGACGTCAAGTTCATCGACGTCCGTTTCTGCGACCTGCCGGGAGTCATGCAGCACTTCACGCTGCCGGTGGAGGCCTTCGACCCGGACGAGGAACTGGCCTTCGACGGCTCCTCCATCCGCGGCTTCCAGGCCATCCACGAGTCGGACATGGCGCTGCGCGCCGACCTGTCCACCGCGCGCGTCGACCCCTTCCGCCGCGACAAGACGGTCAACATCAACTTCTTCATCCACGACCCGATCACGGGCGAGCAGTACTCCCGTGACCCGCGCAACGTGGCGAAGAAGGCCGAGGCCTACCTCGCGTCGACCGGGATCGCGGACACCGCGTACTTCGGTCCCGAGGCCGAGTTCTACGTCTTCGACAGCGTGCGCTTCCAGACCACCGCGAACGAGTCCTTCTACCACATCGACTCCGAGGCGGGCGCCTGGAACACCGGTGCGCTGGAGGACAACCGCGGCTACAAGGTCCGCTACAAGGGCGGTTACTTCCCGACCCCGCCGGTCGACCACTTCGCCGACCTGCGTGCGGAGATCTCCCTGGAGCTGGCCGCGTCCGGCCTCCAGGTCGAGCGCCAGCACCACGAGGTGGGCACGGCCGGCCAGGCCGAGATCAACTACAAGTTCAACACGCTGCTCGCCGCGGCCGACGACCTCCAGCTCTTCAAGTACATCGTGAAGAACGTGGCCTGGCGCAACGGCAAGACCGCGACCTTCATGCCGAAGCCGATCTTCGGTGACAACGGCTCGGGCATGCACGTCCACCAGTCGCTGTGGAGCGGCGGCTCCCCGCTGTTCTACGACGAGGCCGGCTACGCGGGTCTGTCGGACATGGCCCGCTACTACATCGGCGGCATCCTCAAGCACGCCCCCTCGCTGCTCGCCTTCACCAACCCCACGGTGAACTCCTACCACCGTCTGGTGCCGGGCTTCGAGGCGCCGGTCAACCTGGTGTACTCGCAGCGCAACCGCTCCGCGGCCATGCGTATCCCGATCACCGGCTCCAACCCGAAGGCCAAGCGCGTCGAGTTCCGCGCGCCCGACTCTTCCGGCAACCCGTACCTGGCCTTCTCCGCGCTGCTGCTCGCGGGCCTGGACGGCATCAAGAACAAGATCGAGCCGGCCGAGCCGATCGACAAGGACCTCTACGAGCTGGCGCCCGAGGAGCACGCGGGCGTCGCGCAGGTCCCGACCTCGCTCCCGGCCGTCCTCGACCGCCTGGAGGCCGACCACGAGTTCCTGCTCGCGGGCGACGTCTTCACGTCCGACCTGATCGAGACGTGGATCGACTTCAAGCGCACCAACGAGATCGCGCCGCTCCAGCTGCGTCCGCACCCGCACGAGTTCGAGCTGTACTTCGACGTGTGACCGGACCGACGCGTCACCGGCGCCCCGTCTCCCTCCCGGAGGCGGGGCGCCGTCGTGTTTCGCCGGACCCGCTTCACAGACCGGGCACAGTCGGGAGATCATCCCTACCGACACAGTTGTTCGAGGAAGGTAACGGGGATGGCGCAACAGGAAGACGAAGAGCGCGAGTTCGACCTGCGCTGGGCGGAGACCGCCGAGCACAAGGAACCCTCCGCCCGGGCCCGGATGCTCGCCGCGCGCTGGAAGGAGAACCCGCCCGCGCCGCAGCCCTTCCGGGCCGACGCCGGCCGGTCGGCGCCCCGCCGGTCGTCCTGGGTCTCGACCACCGTCGTGCTGGGCACCGTGGTCGTGATCATCGTGCTGCTGGGCTGGGCGAACTTCCGCGCCCCCTACTAGGGCCCCTCGTTCGGGTCAGGCCAGGCCCGCCCGCGCCGGAGCGCGGGCGGGCTTTGCTGGTCCTAGGGCGGATCGGGAGCTCCCTATGGAGGGGGCAGGTGCACACTGGCAGTGGGACGAGTGCCTGACTGCGGGGTGGTGCAGATGCAGAGCCGATTCCGGAGCGACCGGCGGCTGACCGTGCGGATGACGGTCACGCTCTTTATGCTCGGACTGTTGTACGTGGCGTTCGTCGCCGCGCTGATCGTGCTGCTGAGGTCCTGGGTGCTGGTCGCGGTCGTCGCGGCGGCGATGCTCGGCGCCCAGTACTGGTTCTCCGACCGGATCGCGCTGTGGGCGATGCGCGGGCGGATCGTGGAACGGGAGGAGTATCCCGAGCTGCACGCGGTGATCGACCGGCTGTGCGCGATCGCGGACATGCCGAAACCGGTGGTCGCCGTGTCGCAGCTGGACATGCCGAACGCCTTCGCCACCGGCCGCAACCCCGACAACGCCGTGGTCTGTGTGACCACCGGGCTGCTGCGGCGGCTGGAGCCGGCGGAGCTGGAGGGCGTGCTCGCGCACGAGCTGTCCCATGTGGCGCACAAGGACGTCGCCGTGATCACCATCGCGTCCTTCCTCGGGGTGATCGCGGGGCTGATCGTGCGGTTCGCCTTCTACTCGCAGCTGTTCGGCGGGGGTCGGCGGGACCAGAACACCGCCGTGATCTTCGCCGCCGTGATGGCGGTGTCGGCGGCCGTCTACGCGCTCAGTTTCCTGCTCATCCGGGCCCTGTCCCGCTACCGGGAGCTGGCGGCCGACCGTGCGGCGGCCCAGCTCACGGGCCGTCCCTCGGCGCTCGCGTCCGCGCTGACGAAGGTCTCCGGGGACATCGCGCGGATCCCGGTCAAGGACCTGCGGACCGCGCAGGCCTTCAACGCCTTCTACTTCACCCCGGCACTGGGCTCGGGCCCGGACGTGGCACGGCTCTTCTCCACCCACCCCAGCCTGGAGGAACGGCTCGAGCAACTGGGCCGCATCTCGACCGAGTTGGGCGAGGCGGCGAAGCCGGGGAAGGCGGGCTGAGGATGGGGCTGCTGGACATCCTGCTCGGCCGGACCAAGCCGGTCACGCCCGACCTCGACCGGCTCTTCGCACTACCGTCGGCCGCGGTCACGCTGGAGGCGGCGGCCGGGTTCACCCCGACCGGGGACGGCGCGGTGTGCTTCGCCACGGTCGAGGGCGCCGCCTTCGAGCAGACGCACCGGGAGGTGCGGGCCCTGCTCGACGCGGACGCCGACCGGGACGGGTCCCCGGTGGAGCTGCGGCGCGACGACTACGGCTACTCGTGGCTCGTCTCGCACCGCTCCCCCGGGCAGCTGCCGCTTCTCGTCAACGACCTGCACGCGGTGAACAGTTCGATGGAGGTCAACGGCTTCGGCCCGCAACTGCTGTGCTCGCTGGCCGGCTTCCATGATCCGCAGGGGCACCGGCTCGGTCTCGTCTACCTCTACAAGCGCGGCACCTTCTACCCGTTCGCGCCGCTGCCCGGTGCGGAGCAGCGGCGCGACAACGCGCTGGAGCTGCGGATCAGGGCGGCGCTCGCCGACGACCTGCGGATCGAGCAGGACCTGAACCGCTGGTTCCCGGTGTGGGGCGCGCCGGGCCTGTGACCGGTGGCGCCCGGCGGCGGCACCGGCCCCACCGGTGGTCTCACCCGCTCTTCTCGCGCTCCTGACGGCGGGTCTGGAGCGGGTGCTCGCGGCGGTAGCGGCGCTCCCAGCGGGCCTGCTGGTCTCGGCGGTCCCGGTAGGCGCGGTAGCTCCCGGGCGCGGCTCCCGGAGCGGAGCCCTGCGAGGTGGGCGCCGAGGAGGAGCCGCGGCCGCGGCCGTAGTGCGTGTAGAGGAAGAGGACGGCGACGGCGGCGAGCCACCAGACGTGGTTTCCGAATCCCAGGACGACCAGGACGACGGTCGCGGTCATGACGATGGTGCCCATCACGGGCCTCCGTGTGCGTGGTTGGTCTTAGCGGTGATCGTTGTGTCCGGCGGGACGTGGGGAGGGCGTCCGGCCGTGGGTGCGTAGAGACTAGTGCCGCAACAGGCGAGGCCGCCCCGTCGCGACGCCCGGCACGCACCGGACGCCGCTCCTTGGCGGGCAGACGTTGCCCTGCCGCGACACTAGTGCCGTGTCCGCCGGGGTGGGGCCTCTTGTGCCGGAAGCGGTGGCGGGCGCCTCCGTCACGTGTATCCAGGGTAGGGAGGCGGTCACGCCGCGTGCATCTCCTTTTCCCGCGGCACGTGACCGGGGCCGCTGCGCCGTACGCCGGTCAGATGCCCGGGGCCGCCCGCAGGACGCCCGCCGCGACAGCCGCGCAGAGCTCCGCATGGTCGGCGGCCGTCTGGTCGGCGTAGCTCAGGGCGAACTCGGCGACGGCCCGTTCGAAGGTGTCCGTGTCCCCCAGGTATCCGGCGATCGCGACGCGGTCGCCGGAGCGGGCGTGTGCGCGGGCCAGCGCGGTGCCGCACAGTCTTGCGTACGCCACCAGGTCGGCCGGGGCCATGCCCGCCACGTCGGCGGAGCCCTTCGGGTCGCGCAGCCGGCGCCAGTAGTAGGCGCGGCCCTGCGGACCGGTCATCCACCCGAGGAAGATGTCACCGGTGGTCTGGAGCAGGCGCTGCCCCGCGACCACGCGGTGCCCGGGATGGACGTACGGGCCGCCCGGCAGGTGTTCCTCCAGGACGGACCTGCCGGCCTCCTTGATCTGGAGGAACAGCGGTTCGCCGTGGTCGCGGCCGGCGAGCAGCACCAGGAAGCAGCGGGTGCCGACGCTGCCGACGCCGACGGCCTTGCGGGCCGCGTCAACGAAGCGGTAGCGGTCCAGCAGGAGGCGGCGTTCCTCGGAGAGCGTGGAGCGGTAGTCGCAGAAGATCTTGCGCAGGGCGGCGGTGTCGGAGGCGCCGGCGGGTTCCAGGAGCGGCGGGTCGGTGATGATGCGCCGGCGGCCGTCGACGACCTCGGTCAGCTTGCCGAGGGCCTGGAGCCTGGTGCGGCGGCGGGCCCGGGTGAGGCTGGAGCCGACGTGCCGGCGCGAGCGGGTGGAGCGGACCAGGGGCAGCAGGCTGCCGGCGTCGATCCGCTCGTACCAGACGTCGAGTTCGCCGCGCGGGGCCAGCCGCCGCATGGTCGTGCGGTACGCGGCCACCGCCTCCTGTGCCGCCCGGCGCACCTTGGCCTCGCCGTGGCCGTTCTCGCGGGCGGCGACGGCGACGCTGGCGGCGAGCCGTTTGACGTCCCACTCGAAGGGGCCGGGGAACGTCTCGTCGCAGTCGTCGAGGTCGAACACCAGGGACCGTTCCGGGCACGCGTACAGGCCGAAGTTGAGCAGGTGGGCGTCGCCGCACAACTGCACGGTCAGGCCGGAGTGCGGCTGCGCGGCGAGGTCGGCGGCCATCACGGCGGCCGCCCCGCACAGGAAGGCGAGGGGGGAGGCGGCCATGCGCCCGTAACGGACCGGCAGCAGCTCGGGCAACCGGTCACGGCCCTGGCGTTCCAGTACGGCGACGGGGTCGGGCCGCTCCACGGAGGGGATCCACAGGGCGTGCGCGGAGCGCGGGACGCGTTTGCGGGCGGCCCTGCCCCGCTGCACGCGCTGTGCGGGGCCGGCGGGGGCGGTCATATGCCCTGCTGCCTGTGCATCACGCCTCCCGTTTCCCGGCCCCCTGTTCCCTGCGGTTCGCGCCACCTCCTGAAGGCAGTGAAGGCCGGGCGGGGGGACGCCCGCACGCGGGGTACGGCGTTCGGGTGACGAAGCCCGGATGTCAGTGGCGTCGGGGAGGATCGGTGCACGGCGACACGGGTGGAGGTCGGTATGACGGACAGGGCGGCCGGGGAGCGGCACATCGGGGTGCCGGAGCGCCGGGCGAGACTCGCGCTGCGGCAGCGGGTGGCGGCAGCGGCCCGGGCGGCGAGCCCGGAGGAGGTCGCCCGTTCGCTCGTCGCCCTGCACGGCACGGACCCGGCGACGGTGTACCTGGCGGTGGGCGCCCGCCTGGCAGACCCGGCGCGGACGGTGGAGGAGACGGGCCGGGCGCTGTACTCCGACGGCACGCTGGTGCGGATGCACGGCATGCGGCACACCGTGTTCGTGTTCCCCACCGAGCTGACGGCCGTCGTGCACGCCTCGACGGGCCGTACGGTCGCCACCCGCGAACGGGCCGCGCTGCTCAGGGACATGGCGAAGGCCGGGGCGCCGGACGCGGCCTGGCTGAAGGAGGTCGAGGACGCGGCGCTGGCGGCGCTGACCCGGCGCGGGCAGGCCACGGCGGCCGAGCTCGCGGTGGACGAACCCCGGCTGCGCGAGCAGTTCGTGTACGCGGCGGGGAAGGGCCACGAGGGCGTGCACACCGTCTCGGCGCGACTGCTGAGGGTGCTGGGCGTGGAGGGCAAGGTCGTCCGGGGGCGGCCGCTGGGCTCCTGGACGTCGAGCCAGTTCCGCTGGGCGGTGGCGCCCGCGCATCCCGAACTGGACCCGGCCGGGGCGCAGGCGTCGCTGCTGGGGCGGTGGCTCGCCGTGTGCGGCCCGGCCACGGAGGCCGACCTGACCTGGTGGACGGGGTGGCGGGTGACGGAGGTCCGCCGGGCGCTGGCGGCGATCGGGGCCCGGCGGGTGTCGGTGGACGAGGGACCGGCGTACGTCGCCGACGGTGACGACGAACCGGTGGCCGGTCCCGCCGAGCCGTGGGCCGCGCTGCTGCCGTCGCTCGATCCGGCGGTGATGAGCCGCCGCGAGCGCGACTGGTACCTCGCGCCCGGGCTGCGGTCGCTGCTGGTCGACCGCAGCGGCAACGTGGGGCCGACGGTGTGGTGGGACGGACGGGTGGTGGGCGGCTGGGCCCAGCGGCCTGACGGGGAGATCGTGTGGCGGCTCCTGGAGACCGGGGGCATGGGGCGGGAGGCGCGGGCGGCGATCGAGGCGGAGGTGGGCCGGCTGCACGGCTGGGTGGGCACGACCCGGGTGACACCGCGCTTCCGGACACCACTGGAGAAGGAACTGTCGGCGTGAGACCCGCCGTTCGAGACGCGCCACCGAACTCCTCGGCGCCGCCGGGGGCAAGTCCGCCCGTGTGCCCGGCGGTCGGCTCCGGCGTGGTGCGGGCTCCGGGCGCGGCCTTCGCGACGGCGGCGCGCCCGGGCCCCGTGCCGTGGCAGGCGACGTTTGCGCGACGGGGCGAACCTCGCCTGTCGCGGCACTGGTTCAGCGCGAGTAGCGGATCAGCGCTCGCACCATGTGGCACGTGGTCTCCGACGGCGGGTGGACTCCGATCAGCTCCGCCGTGCTCCGGATCGTCTCGTTGCGGGCCTGGTTGGGTACGTAGACGCCGGAGTCGAGCAGGGCGATCGCCAGACGCAGAGCCTTGAGGCGGCGGTTGTGCGTGACGTACCACTCGCGCGGCCGGCCGGGCGGCAGCGCGCGCTTCTCCACGGGCGCGTACGGCAGGTCGAGCGGCACGGGGTGCTTCGCGGTGGACCGGGTGGGCTTCGGCTTCAGTGCGGCAGCGGGCACAGGCATCCTCCTGTCGCGGTGAGGGCGCCCCCTTCCGGAGTTCGGACACCCCGGCGACACCCTCGAACACTGCTTCTATTCTACCGCTCGCCACTGACAAAAGCCCCTGGCCACAAGGGCTTTCGGGGCTGCCGTGACAGGGGTGGGAGACGAGTTCCCGAAGCTCGCTCCGACGCCGCTCCGAACTGCCGTGTGACGCAGGTTACTTCGGTGACTCCTGTAACCACTGAGTAACTTCGTTCGGTATCTCGTACATCTCCGCGTACGCTCCCCGACCTCTTCAGGAGGCGCGCATGTCCCGCAGGAGAACTGTCAGTACGAAGAAGAAGCTCGCGCTGCTCGTGAGCGCGGCGGCGGTGGCGGGAGGTGGAGCCTTCGCCATGGCGAACACCTCGAACGCCGCGCAGACACCCCGGACGCTGTCCGCGGAGTCGACCGTCTGCCAGGGGCTCACCACCGCGCTCGGCAACAACCAGGCGTTCATCGACGCCCAGCGCGCCAACCCGGACGCGCAGTCCACGGCGCGGATCGCCAACCGTGAGGCGGTCATCGCACAGATCAAGGTGCAGCAGAAGGCGTCCGGATGCGCTGTTGGGGAGTCGGCTCAGGGCTCCCAGGCGACGCAGCCGGCGCAGAACGGCCAGCAGCAGGCCGGCCAGCAGGCGGGCGGTGCCCAGCAGAGCGCGCAGCCCGGGCAGACCGCCGCGGCGGGAAACGCCGGCGGTGGCGCTGCGGCCTCCGGCCGACAGGTGTGCAACGGCTCCACCGTCACCCTCTCCGGCGAGGGTGGGGCGCCTGCCGCCTCCAGCAACCAGTTCCCGGCGGGGACGAAGCTGAAGGTCACCAACCTGGACAACAACAAGTCCACGACGGTGCAGGTCACCTCTGTCTCCGGCAGCTGCGCACTGCTGAACAACGCGGCCTTCGAACAGGTCCGTGAGCCCGGCAAGTTCCTGATCCGCCGGGCGCTGATCGAGAAGGTGGGGTGAGGCACGGCCCCTCCGGCCGCTGAGGCGCGGTCCGGGCCGCTGCCTCGCGCCCACCTGTCACGGAACCGGTTGCTCCCGGCCAGGAGCAGCCGGTTCCGGCATGTCCGGGCCCGCCGCACCGACCCCGTCCGGGCGGCACGGGCCGTGGAGTACCCGGGCCCGGCAGTGACCGGCCCCGTCCTACGACGCTCAATCCCATCGCATACGAGTCGCCGGTGCCCGGCCCGTCCGCCGCCCGCGCGCTCACGCGGAGGAGGTCCTTCCGCCTGCCCCGGCCGGCATCCGGACGGGGCGCCGCCCCTCACGCCGTGAACCGCGCCACACCACGACCCGGTAACACGGGGTTCACGTTCGAGCAATGACCGGGAAATCGCCTGTTGACAGGCTGCCGGGCATCGAAGGCGGCGCCCCGGTGCCGTAGCGCCGCTGCACCCGCAAGTGAGCCCAGACCCACCCCCGAAGGAAGTGGCCCGTGACCTTCAAGGCTGAGTACATCTGGATCGACGGCACCGAGCCGACGGCCAAGCTGCGCTCCAAGACCAAGATCCTGGCCGACGACGCCAAGGGCGCCGAGCTGCCGATCTGGGGCTTCGACGGGTCGTCCACGAACCAGGCCGAGGGCCACGCCTCGGACCGCGTACTCAAGCCGGTCGCCACGTTCCCTGACCCGATCCGCGGCGGTGACGACGTCCTCGTCATGTGCGAGGTCCTCAACATCGACATGACGCCGCACGAGTCCAACACGCGTGCCGCGCTCAGCGAGGTCGCCGAGAGGTTCGCCTCCCAGGAGCCGATCTTCGGCATCGAGCAGGAGTACACCTTCTTCGACGGCTCCCGTCCGCTCGGCTTCCCCGAGGGCGGCTTCCCCGCCCCGCAGGGCGGCTACTACTGCGGTGTCGGCGCCGACGAGATCTTCGGCCGCGAGATCGTCGAGGCGCACCTCGACAACTGCCTGAAGGCGGGCCTCGGCATCTCCGGCATCAACGCCGAGGTCATGCCCGGCCAGTGGGAGTTCCAGGTCGGCCCGCTGGCGCCGCTGGAGGTCTCCGACCAGCTGTGGGTGGCCCGCTGGCTGCTCTACCGCACCGCCGAGGACTTCGGCATCTCCGCCACCCTCGACCCGAAGCCGGTCAAGGGCGACTGGAACGGCGCAGGCGCGCACACCAACTTCTCCACCAAGGCGATGCGCGAGGGCTACGACGCGATCATCACCGCCTGCGAGTCGCTCGGCGAGGGCTCCAAGCCGCTGGACCACGTCAAGCACTACGGCGCCGGCATCGACGACCGTCTGACGGGCCTGCACGAGACCGCCCCCTGGAACGAGTACAGCTACGGCGTCTCCGACCGCGGTGCCTCGGTCCGCATCCCCTGGCAGGTCGAGAAGGACGGCAAGGGCTACATCGAGGACCGCCGTCCGAACGCCAACGTCGACCCGTACCTGGTGACCCGACTGATCGTCGACACCTGCTGCACGGCGCTCGACAAGGCCGGCCAGGTCTGATCCGCTCCGCTTCCCGGCAGGGGGCGTCCGCCGACACGGCGGGCGCCCCCTGTCGCGCGGGGGCCGACGGGCCCGCGGCACCGATGCGTCCAAGCAGTGAGAGGAGGGTCCTACCGGCCCAGTCCTTCTGCTTCAATGGGCTCATGGCCACCTTCCAGAAGCACACCGCGACGGGTCGCGATGACCTCGAGCCCTTCTGGCCCTCCCGTCAGCACCACGACTACGACCGGGTGTGTTGCCGCGCGACGAACGCGCGGGCCCTCTAAAGCCGTACACCCCCGGCCTTCGGCCAGCGCGAACGACGTACGTCCTCGACGGGCCCGACCACGAATCGGGTCGTCGGCCTCCCTGACGAACTCCTCGCGCGAAAGAGCTGACCTCTCATGGCGACCACTCGTTCCTTCCCCACCGCCACGCTTCCCGCCCCCTCGGCCACCGCACCGGCCGGGACGCCCCGGCACCGGCTGCGCGCCGTCGACCGGGACGAGGTGATCGACGTCGCGGACTTCCTGCCCCCGGGCGCCACCTGGCTGCCCGCGCCCCCGCACACCCTGCCCACCCTGCCGGGCCGGCCGCCCATGGTCGGCTACCTGGTGCTGGTCCCCGCCGACCAGCAGCCGCCGTTCCTGCCGGTCGCGGTGCCCGACCGGCCCGAGGCCGCCGAGCCGGCCGGCGGGGCGGGCGACCTGCTCGTCCGGGTCGACACCGCGCGGCGCACCGCCGAGGTGGACGGCCGCCCGCTCGACCTCACCTACCTGGAGTTCGAGCTGCTCTCCCACCTCGTCGCGCACCCGAACCGGGTGCACACCCGCGACCAGTTGGTCACCACGGTGTGGGGCTACGGGCACGTGGGTGACGGCCGTACCGTCGACGTCCACATCGCCCGGCTGCGGCGCAAGCTGGGGGCCGAGCACCGCTCCGCGATCCAGACCGTGCGCCGGGTCGGCTACAAGTACACCCCGCCGACCGGTCGTTGAGCCCTCCGGGCGACCCCGCCCGGTCCCGCAAGCGACGGTCCCGCACAGCGACGGTCCCGCACCCCCGCGGTGGAGGTGCGGGGTCCTCGCCCGGTCGCCCGCCGGGGGGGCCCGCACCACCACCGCGCACACCGGCCGGCACCACCCCCGCCGGGGTGCCGGACCCCGTGTCCCGGCGGCTCCGCTCGGTGAGACTGGGGCCATGGACAAGCTGAGCGGGGACAGCCGGCCGGGCGGGGAACGACGGCGCCGCGCCGGGAACCGGGTACGGGCGGCCGTACGCGCCGGGGCGCGCGGCTTCGTCCTCGCCGTCGTCTCGCTCGCCGGATCCCTCACGCTCCTCGTGCTGTCCACCGTGTCGATCGCGCTCGTCCCGGTGGGCGTCGGGCTGGTCACCACACCCCGGGTGACCGCGGCCGTGCGGGCCGGCGCGGACCGGCGGCGGCTGCTGGCCGCCCGGTGGTGCGGGGTGCGTGTCCCCTCGGCGTACCGGCCGCTCCCGCCCGGGACCCCGGCGTGGCGGCGCACGCCCCGGCTGCTCGGCGACCCGGCCACCTGGCGTGACCTGCGCTGGCTCGCGGCGGACGCGACCGCCGGGTTCGTCACCGCCCTGCTGCCCGCCGCCCTGCTCGTGTTCCCACTGGAGGGTTTCGCGCTGGCCCTGGGGCTGTGGCGGGTCTTCACCGACGGCACGCGGGTCGGCTGGTGGTACGCCTTCGTGCCGATCAGCGGTCAGGGCAGCGCCCTGCTCGCGGGACTGCTCGGCGCGTTCCTGCTCACCGTCGGCCTCTTCCACGCCCCGGCGCTGCTGCGCGTCCACTTCCTGCTGACCCGGGCCCTGTTGACCCCGGGCAGGCGTCAACTCGCCGAGCGCGTAGAGGTGCTGACCGAGACCCGGCGCGAGGCCGCGGACGCCTCCGCCGCCGAACTGCGCCGGATCGAACGCGATCTGCACGACGGGGCGCAGGCCCGGCTGATCGCGATGGGCATGGACCTGAGCACGATCGAGGCCCTGGTCGACAAGGACCCGGCCCGCGCCAGGGAACTGCTCGTGCGGGCCCGCCGGTCGGCCGCCGACGCCCTGGACGAACTGCGCGACCTGGTCCGCGGCATCCATCCGCCGGTCCTGGCAGAACGCGGCCTCGGCGACGCCGTGCGGGCCCTGGCGCTGCGGACGCCGGTGGCCACGGAGGTGAGTGTGGAGCTGCCCGGCCGCGCGGACGCCCCGGTGGAGTCGGCGGCGTACTTCGCCGTCAGCGAGCTGCTCACCAACGCCGTCAAGCACGCGGGCGCCGGTCTCGTCCGGGTCGACCTGAGGCACGCGCGGGGCGTGCTGCGCGTCACGGTGCGCGACGACGGCGGCGGCGGCGCGGCCGTCGGGGCCGGTTCGGGTCTGACCGGGGTGGCCCGGCGGCTGGGTACATTCGACGGCGTCCTGGCCGTCAGCAGTCCCCTGGGCGGCCCCACCGTGGTCACCCTGGAGATCCCTTGCGCGTTGTCCTAGCCGAAGACCTGTTCCTGTTGCGCGACGGGCTCGTCCGGCTCCTGGAGGCCCACGGCTTCGAGATCGCCGCGGCCGTCGAGAGCGGGCCCGAACTCGCCCGCGCGCTGGCCGAGTCGGCCCCGGACGTCGCCGTGGTCGACGTACGCCTGCCGCCCACGTACACCGACGAGGGACTGCGCTGCGCGCTCGACGCGCGGCGGGCCAGACCCGGCCTCCCGGTGCTCGTCCTGTCGCAGCACGTGGAGCAGCTGTACGCGCGTGAGCTGCTCGCCGACGGCGACGGCGGGGTGGGCTACCTGCTCAAGGACCGGGTCTTCGACGCCGAGCAGTTCGTGGACGCCGTACGGCGGGTGGCGGCGGGCGGCACCGCCATGGACCCGCAGGTGATCCAGCAGCTGCTGTCGCGCCGGGCGGCCGGCGACCGGATGCCGGGACGGCTCACCCCCCGCGAGACGGAGGTGCTGGAGCTGGTGGCGCAGGGCCGCTCCAACGCGGCGATCGCCGCGCAGCTGGTGGTGACCGAACGGGCCGTCGCCAAACACACCTCCAACATCTTCGCCAAACTGGGACTCGAGGTGTCGGACGATGACAATCGGCGCGTACTGGCGGTGCTGGCGTATCTGGACCACGGCCCGGCCCAAACCCCCTGACCGCCTCGAATTCCGTGACGTGTGCGGGAGTTGGGGCCGAATTGTCTCGCGAATCTCTCATCAATTTCTGAGTCGGCTGAACACCTGTGGGACCACCCTCGTATGAATGGGAGCCGCTTCACTCCTGTCGGGCGCCTCGATGCTGCCCCGCAAGGACGTCAGAGGAGTTCCATGGGACGCAACACACGCAAACGCCGCACGCCGCTGGCCACCAAGGCCATAGCCGCATCGGCGGCCCTAGCGCTCGGTGGGGGCGGGCTGATCTGGGCAAACTTCTACGCTTCTGCGCACGAGTCCAACAGCTCGGGCCAGAACTGGACGAAGGCCGCCGCCGCACAGGTCGCGACGATCTCCTGCCCGGACGTGGGCCAGAAACTCACGAGTGTGCCGAACGCGGCACGCGCCGGCGTCGACAGGGAGTTGGCGAACCTCGACAAGCAGATCACCGAGGCCTACGCCCGCCTCGCCTCCACGCGCCAGGCACAGACGAACGACGCGAGCTTCGTGCAGAACGCGATCGTCGGCCCGCTCAAGGAGAAGCGGAACGCGACCATCGACCGCATCCGCATCAACATCACGCGGGTCGGTGGCCGGTTCGACAACTCGGTGAGCCAGCTCGCCGCGTGCACCACGCAGAACGCGAACAACACCACGGCCGGCGGTCAGAACAACGGCGGCCAGCAGAACAACAACGGCGGTCAGCAGCAGGGCAACGGCAACACCGCCACCGCCGCTCCCAGCCAGAGCGCCGGCGCCGGCCAGAACAACGGCGGCCAGAACAACGGCGGTCAGCAGGCCGGCAACGGCGGCCAGGCCGGCAACGGCCCGGTGGCGGCCGACTTCGTGGACATCACGAAGGTGCAGGCGAACGTGAAGGCCAAGCCGGGCAAGACCGGCAACGCCTCCACCGGTACCTTCACCACCCGGTGCGGTGTCAACGCCAACGGCAGCCACAACACCGACAACGTGATCGTGGCGCCCGGCGTGAAGAACGGCGCGCACCACCTGCACGACTACGTCGGCAACCAGACCAACGACGCCTTCGCGAACAACAACACGTTCGCGGCCGGCGAGACCACCTGCCAGAACCAGCAGGACAAGTCGCTGTACTACTGGCCGGTGCTGCGTGTGCAGAACGGCACGCAGGACTTCGACCAGAACAACGACGGTGGCGGCAAGGAGGGCAACGTCGGCAAGATCCTGCTCGCCAAGCAGGCTCAGATCAAGTTCGTCGGCAGCCCCACCAGCAAGGTCGTCGCGATGCCGCAGTTCCTGCGCATCATCACCGGTGACGCCAAGACCACGACCAACGGTCTGGCCAACGCCAACGCGCACTGGAGCTGCACGGGCTTCGAGAACAAGGTGCAGCTCACCGAGCAGTACCCGATCTGCCCGAAGGGCAGCAGCGTGGTCCGGACGTTCGCCTTCCAGTCCTGCTGGGACGGCCAGAACATCGACAGCGCCAACCACCGCACGCACGTCGCCTTCGCCGACGCCAACGGCAACTGCGCCAATGGCTTCAAGGCGATTCCCCAGCTGACGATGCGCCTGGTGTACGACGTTCCCACCCCGGTCCTGGCCAACGGTCAGATCAAGAACCCCTACGCGGTCGACGGTTTCCCGGAGCAGCTGCACAAGCCGTCCACCGACCACGACGACTTCATCAACGTGATGAACGCCAACCTGAACAACAAGGTCGCCAGCTGCGTCAACAACGGCCAGCGCTGCCAGTGATGTCCTGCCGGTGACATCCTGACAGGACCTGATACGTCCTGATACGAGAGGGGCCGGTGGCGGGAGTTCCCGCCACCGGCCCCTCTCGTGTGCCGGTGGATGCGACCGGCGCGGTCAGCCGCTGTGGCCGGCGGAGTGCGAGGCGCCGTGGTCGGTGCCCTGCTCGATGTCACCGCCGAGCGTGCCGCGCAACGCCGACACCGTGGTGTTCTCGCCCACGGCGACCCACTTGCGGCCCACCAGGTAGTGGCCGCCGTAGTCCTTCGCCTCGTTGATCCACTCGCGCTGGCCGCGGTCGGTGGCGAAGGTCGCCAGGATGAACTTGCCGTCGGGGTTCTTGCAGATGGCCTGCCGGATCTCGTCGGCGTCCGTCTGCATGTCCGGCGTGCACTTCACCTCGGCGGCCAGGTGCTCCAGGCTGCCGGTGGCCGTCTCGGGCACGGTCGCCTCGCTCTTCGCGCCGGATCCGCAGCCCGCCAGCGCCAGCACCGCCACCGCGCCGGTCAGCGCGAGCATCGGTCGGGTCAGCCTCATGTGTTCCTCCGGTCCCTTCGGCGGCACGGTCCGGACGCATGCCGCACGGAGCCCGGGCGAGGGCTCTGTCATCGATACGGCTCCTGCGCGCGGAGCACTCAAAATACCCCCCCACCCCCTGCACACCTGTGCGAAGGTGACCCGGTGAACGCTGACTGGGAAGATCGTGTGACCGCCGCCTGGGCGACCTTCGACGACTACGCCGAACAGGACGCCGCCGACTTCCGGGCGGTGATCGACGCGCTGGTCGCCGAGCTGCCCCCGGACAGCCCGCTCGGCCCCTTCGAGCGGGCCTGCGCGTGGGACTCGACGGGGCACTCCGACCGCGCGGTGCCGTTGTACCAGGAGGCGCTGGCGCGCGGACTCGGTGACATCAGCGGGTACAAGGGCCGGCGGGCGAAGATCCAGCTGTCGAGTTCGCTGCGGAACATGGGCCGGGCGGAGGAGGGCGTCGCGCTGCTGTCGCCCGAACTGGTGGCTGCGTCCGACGAGTTGGACGACGCCGTACGGGCCTGTCTCGCGCTGTGCCTGTCCAGTGCCGGCCGGGACCGCGAGGGCCTGTCCCTGGCGCTCGGCGCGCTGGCTCCCCACCTGCCGCGCTATCAGCGCTCGATGGCGAACTACGCCCGTCTGCTCGTGGAAGACGAGGCGTAACTCTCCGCAGCCAGGTGACCATCCGTGGATTCGCTCGTTCTGCTGAACGTGCAGCCACAGGATGTCGCCCCGCGCCCCGGACCCGCCGTCTCCTCCTCCGCCGACCCCGTCGTCGGCGTCGAGCAGGCCGAGGCAGCGCTCGTCGAGCACTACCCGCGGCTGGTCCGGCTCGCCTATCTGGTGCTGCCGCCGGGCCTGGGCCGCAAGCGGCGGGTGCTGACCGCGCACGCCCTGACCCAGCGCGCTCTGCCCCGCGGCCGGGCCTCGGCCTCCGTGATCCCGGCGCAGCCGACCGGCCGGGACGGCGACCCGGGCTACGCCTACCTCCGCCTCCAGGTCGTCCGCGCGGCGCTGGAGGCCGGCCGGCCGCTCCGGTTCGGGGCCTGGCCCAAGCGGTCCCAGCTGCCGCCGCTGCTGCCCCAGGTGTGGGGCCTGCGGCTGTTCCCGCGCTCGGGCGGCGCCGACGAACTCGCCCTGGAGAAAAGGCTGTCCGCCCTGTCCGGACCGGCCCGCGCCGCGTACGTGCTGCGCGGTCTGGAGAGGCTCCCCGAGGGCGTCCTGCGCAAGGTCTTGAAGGCCGCGGGGGTGGAGGACGCGGAGGCCGCGCTGCGGGAGGCGGACGGCGACGCCGACCGGTACCCCTTGCTGGAGTCCCCCGAGTTCGACCCCTGCTCGCTCCAGGCCCGGCCCACCGACCTGATGCGGCGCCGCCAGCACACGAAGGCGGCGCTCGCCGCCGTGGCGGCCGTCGTGGTGTGCGGGGCGCTGCTCGCCCTGCCGGGCGGCGGCTGGGGCCCCGACGGTGCCGCCGCCCCCGCCTCCGCGCAGAACCCGGCGGCCCGTGCCGCCCTCGACCCGGGCCTGCTGACCAGGGTCGCGGCCACCGCGTGGGAGTCCTCCGCGCGCACCGACTTCTCCGTCTGGCCCGCCCGCGGCGACCTGACCGGCGACACCGCGCTGCTGCGCCGGGCGCTCGCGGTCTGGGCCCGCCCCGGGGAGAACGTCCGGGTCTCGGCGACCCCCGGCACCCCGTCGGGCGGCCCGGCCGGCCCGCCCCAGCTGCTCTACGCGGGGGTCGTGGACAACGCCCGCGTGGTGATCCTCTACGACGGTCTGCGCATCGCCCGCTACGCCGAGCCGAAGGACGGCACGCAGGGCGCGGCCCTCGACTTCGCGCGGGTCGACGGCGCGACCGGGGCCGGCGCGGAGGCGGTGGTGCTGGGCCGGTCGGACGGCAACGTCCGCTATCTGACGGCCCCCTGGGTCAGGAAGGCGGCCGAGCGGGACCTGCTGAAGCCGGGGGCCGGCGAGATGGCCCTCACCCTCGCCAAGGGCGTCACCTCGCCGGTGGCCTCCGCTCCGCAAACCGGTTCCTGCACGTCCTGGAACGTCCTCCAGGTGACGGACGACTCCGGCACGCGGCTGCTGCTCAGCGACCTCGGGGAGCTGGTACCCGCCCATCTCACGGCCGGCCGGCCGGGGTACACCGGTGAGGCCTCCGGCGCCCGCGCCCTGCGCACCTGGTCACCGTTCGCCTGCTCGCTGGCGTCGATGCGTTCGGCGGGCGTGCGGAGCGTCAACGCGTGGGCGTACGCCGCGCAGCCGCTGCCGGACGCGAGCGGATCGGCGGACTGGGTGTGCACGCGGGCGGAGACCTGGCGGGGCGGCGGGACGCGCGTGCTGGCCCAGTTCCACACGCCGGGCGGGGTGTACGGGGCGGTGGTGGCGAAGGCGGAGAACGTGCCGTCCTGCGGTCCGCGCGACCCGCATGTGCTGGCCGGGGTGCTGTGGAAGTCGCAGCAGGGCTCCTGGTACCTGCTCGCGGCGGGCAGCCGGGACACCGCGTCGGTCAGTGCGACGGGCGGGGTCAGGGGCACCGCGCGGGGCGGCCTGCTGGCCGTGAAGGCCGAACAGGGCACGCAGGCGGGGCTGAAGGGGACCCTGGAGGACGGGCGGTCGATCAGCGGGCTGGGCTGAGGACGCGTCCGGGGTCCAGGCCGACGCTCGGGCACCAGTTGCGGCAGGAGGCTTTCCCCCGGACTTACCCGTCAGTACATTGACGCCATGTCTAACAACCTGCCCCGGCCGGTCGAGTCCGAGCGCGTCCCGCTGAAAGCCCGGAAGGTGTCCTTCTCCTGGGAGGACACCCCCCTGCACTGGGTGCCGGGGGATCCTTTCGCCGGGCACACCATCAACGTGCTGCACCTGCTGCTGCCGGCCGGGGAGCGGTGGTTCGTGCACGTCTACCGGCAGGTGCTGCCCCTGGTCCGGGACGAGCGGCTGCGCGCCGACGTCATCGGGTTCATCGGGCAGGAGGCGATCCACTCCCAGGCCCACGACGAGGTCCTGCCGCACCTGAGGAAGCTCGGGCTGGACCCGACGCCGTACACGGCGCAGGTCGACTGGCTCTTCGAGAAGCTGCTCGGTGACCGGCGGCTGCCCCCGGGCCGGGTCCGCAGATGGTGGCTGATGGAACGGGTGGCGATCATCGCCGCGATCGAGCACTACACCGCCTTCCTCGGTGACTGGATACTGAACGCCGGGGAGCTGGACCGGCGCGGTGCCGACCCGACGATGCTGGACCTGCTGCGCTGGCACGGCGCGGAGGAGGTCGAACACCGCTCCGTCGCCTTCGAGTTGTTCCTGCACGTCGACGGGGGCTACCGGCGGCGCGCACGGACCTGGGCGATCGCGTTCGCGGCACTGCTGTTCCTCTGGCAGCGCGGGGCCCGCTTCTTCATGGCGAACGACCCGACGCTCACCGGCGGGCAGGCCTCCTTCAGGGACTTCTACGTGCGCGGCAGGCGCGGCACGCTGCCGGCGACCGGGGCCCTGCTGCGGTCCGTCCCGCGCTATCTGGGCCGCGCCTACCACCCCTCGCAGCAGGGGTCCACCACGCAGGCCGTCGCCTACCTGGCCTCCTCCCCCGCGGCCCGCGCCGCCGACGCGGCCGCCGCCGGCGCGGACCGGGAGAGCGCGTGACGGCGCGGGTGTGGACCGTCACGGCCCTCGCGGGTGCCGGCCTGCTGGCCCGGCGCGCGGTGCGGCGCCGGATCCGGACCTCGCCGCTGTGGCCGCTGCCCGCCCTGCCCACGCCGGTCTCCGGGCGGCCCCGGTCGCGGACGGTGAAGGCGCGGGTCACCTCACGCGAGGTGGTCGCCGACGGGGTCGTCCGGCTGCGGCTGGAGGGCCGCGACCTGCCGCGCTGGGAGCCGGGGGCGCATCTCGACCTGGTGCTGCCGTCGGGGCTGGTACGGCAGTACTCGCTGTGCGGCGACCCGCGGGACACCACGTCGTACACCGTCGCCGTCCGGCTGGCCGGGGACGGGCGGGGCGGCTCGCGCGAGGTGCACGAGGGGGTGCGGGAGGGCACGGAACTGGAGGTGCGGGGGCCGCGGAACCGGTTCCCGCTGGTGCCGGCCGGCTCCTTCCTGTTCGTCGTCGGGGGCATCGGCATCACCCCGGTCCTGCCGAT
This sequence comes from Streptomyces sp. NPDC005574, assembly GCF_040605435.1. Classification (NCBI taxonomy): domain Bacteria; kingdom Bacillati; phylum Actinomycetota; class Actinomycetes; order Kitasatosporales; family Streptomycetaceae; genus Streptomyces; species Streptomyces sp. NPDC005574. The sequence goes on along the minus strand of NZ_JBEXCW010000027.1, from coordinate 59,582 downwards.
GCTGCGGGCCCTGCCGGACGGAGCGGAATGGCGGCTGCTGTACGGCGGGCGGACGCGCGGCTCGATGCCCTTCCTTGCGGAACTCGGCGAGCTCGGCGGGGACCGGGTCACCGTCGTCGCCGAGGACGAGGCCGGGCTCCCCGACCTCGATGCCCTGGTCGGGGACCTGCCCGCCGACACCGCCGTCTACTGCTGCGGGCCGCAGGGGCTCATGACCGCCGTCGAGGAGCGGCTGCCGGCCGGGGCGACCCTGCACCTGGAGCGGTTCGCGCCGCCCGGGGCGTCCTCGGACGACGGCGCCTTCGAGGTCGAACTGCGGCGCAGCGGGCGGACGTTGACGGTCCCCGCCGGGTCCACGGTGCTGGCCGCCGTCCGCGCGGAACTGCCGGACACCGTCTACTCGTGCGAGCAGGGTTTCTGCGGGACGTGCCGGCAGCGGGTGCTGGCGGGAGACGTGGAGCACCGGGACGAGTGGCTGACCGACGCGGAACGCGCCGATTCGATGCTCATCTGTGTGTCGCGGGCCCGGGGCGGTCGTCTGGTGCTGGACCTGTGAACACCCCTGACCGGTCCGGTCCGTGGAAGGCCGGATCCGATCGGTAAGGTGTTCGTATGACTACCGGGGTGCGCCGCAGAATGGGCGTCGAAGAACGGCGGCAGCAGTTGATCGGGGTCGCCCTCGAACTGTTCAGCCGCCGCTCGCCCGACGAGGTCTCCATCGACGAGATAGCGTCGGCGGCCGGGATCTCGCGCCCACTGGTCTACCACTACTTCCCCGGCAAACTCAGCCTGTACGAAGCCGCGTTGAAGCGTGCCTCGGAGGATCTGGCCGGCCGGTTCACGGAGCCGCACCAGGGCCCGCTGGGGGGCAGGCTGCTGCGGGTGATGCGCCGCTACTTCGACTTCGTCGACGACCACGGGCCCGGTTTCTCGGCGCTGATGCGCGGCGGACCGGCCGTCGGCTCCTCGACGACGAACGCGCTCATCGACTCGGTGCGGCAGGCCGCGTATGTCCAGATCCTTTCGCACCTGGGGGTGGACGATCCGCCCGCACGGCTGGAACTGGTCGTCCGCTCCTGGATCTCGCTCGCCGAGTCGACGGCGCTGCTCTGGCTGGACGGCCGCCGCATCCCGCGCGGTGAGCTGGAGGTGCAGCTCGTGCACGACTTCGCGGCGCTCGCCGCGGTGAGCGCCGCGTACGACGAGGAGATGACCGCGCTGCTGCGCCGGATCCTCAAGGACGAGCCCTCGGAGGGGCCGTTCGGCGACCTGGCCGTCCGGCTGATCGCCCTGGCGTCCTGAGCGGTCCGCTCAGCTCTCGAACTTGCGGTACGACGGATCGAGGTCGCGGACCTCGGCGGAGGCGTGCAGCGCGATCCCCTCGGCCGGCTTGACGTACTGGCGCAGCAACTCCAGGACGGTCTCGGTGAGTCGCAGCTTCGTCTCGTCGCTCCGGCCCGCCAGCAGACCGAGGGTGACGTGGACGACCGCGTGCCCGTCCTCGTCGAGGCCCACGGTCGTGTCCTGGGTGGCCCGGAACTGCGTCTTGCACGCCTCGTACTTCGCGGCCGCGATCTCCACCACGGCCTCGTGCAGTCCACGCGCGAACCCGCGCCGGTCGAAGCCCTCGGCGAGCTGCTCGGAGTAGTCGACGGTGATCTGCGGCATGGGTGCTCCTGGTCAGTCGGCGGGAGTCCCAGCCTAGAGCCTCTCGTCCGGGCCGGTCCGGGCTCGCGGGGGCCGGCCCGACCCGGACGAAGGGTCCTGGTCCGTCAGCCGTAGCGCGAGCATGGCGATGTCGTCCTCGCGGTCGTGGCCGAAGGAGGCGAGGAGCGTGTCGCACAGGGCGTCCAGGCCGGTCAGCGCGCCGGAGGCGGCCGCGCGGAGCTGCTCCATGGAGGCCGCGAGGTCGGTGCCCCGGGTCTCGATCAGGCCGTCGGTGACCATGAGGAGCCGGTCGGTGGGTTCGAGGAACAGCTCGGTCGGGGCGGGGTGGGGCAGGCCCACGCCGAGCAGGGGTCCGGCCGCCTTGACGTAGTCGGCGCCGCCGGTCTCCCGGACGATGAGCGGCGGGATGTGGCCCGCGTTGCCGACGCGGGTGCGTCCGGTGGCCGGGTCGACCAGGACCAGGCAGACGGTGGCCGTGACGTTCGGGTGGTAGCGCTGGAGCATCCGGTCGAGGCGCTCGGCGAGCACCGCCGGGTCGCTCTCCTCGACGCAGTGGGCGCGCAGCGCATGCCGCATCTCGACCATGACGGTCGCCGCCTCCAGCGAGTGCCCGACGACGTCACCGACGGCGGTGAGCACGCCCTCGTCGGTGCGCAGGGCCGCGTAGAAGTCGCCGCCGATCTCGGTCTGCCGGGAGGCCGGGACGTAGCGCACCGCGACGTCCACGCCCGGCAGTTCGGGCAGCCGGTGCGGCTGGGGCAGGAAGCTGTGCTGGAGGGTGAGGGCGACGTGCCGCTCGACCTGGTACATCAGCAGGGGCTCGGCGGCGAACGCGGTGGCCTGGGCGAGCTGGGCCAGCACGGCCTCGGCCTCGGGGCCCGCCCGGCGCAGCCCGCGGGTGGGCGCGGTCAGGCACACCGGGGCCTGACCGTCCTGGGTGAGGGCCAGGGCCAGCCGGGCGTCGTGCTGCACGCCGGGCCGGAAGAACCCGGTGGGCCACAGCGGCGCGGGCACCGTGGTGATCCGCACCCCGGAGTGGCCGCGGCTGAGGCGCCGCAGGAGCCCGGCCACCGTCCGGTGGGCGCCCTCGTCGGGCAGCGCGACGAAGCCGCGGTCCCGGGAGAGGCCGCGGTACAGCTCGTCGTCCTGGTCGAGGACGAAGACGGCGGCGGGTGTGCCGGTGATCCGCGCGGTGCCGTCGGCGGCGGCGTCGACGAGTTCCGGCAGGGAGCGCGCCGCCTGGATGGTGACGATGGTCTCCGAGAGCAGCGTCAGCCGCCGTACCAGCGCCTGGTCGTCGGCCCGTACCCGGGCGGCGCGCACCGCGGCCCGGACGGCCGCCTCGATCTCCTCGGGCTCTGCGGGCACCGTGAGGTACGCCTCGGCGCCCTCGTCGAGGGCCTGGCAGCGGTCGACGGGGGCGGCGGCCATGGCCGAGAAGTGCACGACGGGCAGGTCGGACATGCGGGGCCGGCGCCTGAGCAGTCCGCACAGTTCGAAGCCGCTCATGTCCGGCAGGTGCACGTCGACGAGGGCCACGTCGGGCAGGGTGCCCTTGCGCAGCCGTACCTCGAGTTCGGCGAGTGCCTCGCCGCCGCTGGCGACCGGGACGACCCGGTGGCCGGCGCGTCGCAGCACGGTGCTGATGGCGAACCGGCTGGCCTCGACGTCGTCCACGACCAGCACGATCGCGCCTGTCAGCTTGCCGTCGACGTCCACTCTTCTTCAGCCCTCGGACAACAGCGGTGGGACAGGCCGAGGTTCGTGGCCTGTCCCACCAAGGTAATGCCTCTGTCACTCGGACGGGGAGAATACCGCCACAGTCCGCCCGGGAACGGTGAACGTGCCCGATCCCCGGTCGTATGCCGCGGACCTGACGACCGGGTCGGCGCCCGCCGCCTGCACCGGGTGCAGGCGGTAGCCGGTCCCGGCCAGTGCGCCGATCCGCTGCTCGCTCGCCTCGGGCGTCGCGTTGAAGACGACGACGAGGTCACCGAGTCGCATGGTGATCACGCCGGGTGTCTCGTCCTTCCCGGACAGCGGGAAGGACAGTTTCGACTGGACCTGAGCGGCCGTGCCGAGGGAGAAGAGGCGTTCGGTGCTCCGGATGCGCAGCAGGTCCCGGTACGCGGCCGAGGCGCCCTCGATCTGTGCGCAGCCGACCTTGACCGTGCGCAGCAGCGGCTTGGCGTAGTCCCACTTGGAGGCGTTGTCGGCCGCCGGGGGCAGTCCGCGGCCGAAGCCGTTGCCGTCCGCGCAGTTCCAGTGCAGGGCGTTGAACCAGTCGCCGCTGTCGTAGGAGTTGCGGTCCAGGGACTTGGAGCGCAGCAGGTCGGAACCGGCCTGGGAGAGCGAGGGGCCCTGCGAGAGGGTGGCCGTCGCCATGGCGAGGACCTGCATGCGGGCCCGGTCGGCCGCGGAGGTGTCCTGGGGCAGCTTGTACGTCAGCGCGTCGAACAGCGACTCGTTGTCGTGGGCGTCGGTGTAGGCGAGGGCGTCGCCGGGCGCGTCGGCGTAGCCGGCCGGGGCGCCGTTGTAGTCGACGCCGGCGCCGGTGACCTGCTTGCCGTCGGTGTCGGTGAAGCCGTAGGCGGCGAGGTTGCCGCTCAGCCCGACCTTGATGAGGTCCTGGTAGTGCAGCAGGCGGGCCTTCTGCTCGGCCCGGGTGCCGTTGCCGGTGGAGGAGTTGGGGTCGGTGTAGAGGCCGGACGCGAAGCCCTGCACGCCGGGGTCCGTGTCGAAGGGGCCGCCGCCGCGCACCGCGTCCCGTGCCCGGTCGGAGAAGGTGGCGATGCCGGTGCCGGCCATGTTCTTCTGCGTGGCCTGCGTGAAGCGGGCGTCGTCGGCGACCTCCCCGAAGTTCCAGCCCTCGCCGTAGAGGATGATCTTCTTTCCGTCGACGCCGTCCTTGGCGGGGGTCAGCGCGTCCAGGGCCTTGCGGACGGCGAGGATGTTGGCCTTCGGGTGGTGGCCCATGAGGTCGAAGCGGAAGCCGTCGACCTTGTACTCCCGGGCCCAGGTGACGAGGGAGTCGACGACGAGCTTGCCCATCATGGCGTTCTCGGTGGCGGTGTTCGCGCAGCAGGTGCTGGTGGCGACGGAGCCGTCGGCGAGGAGCCGCTGGTAGTAGCCGGGCACGATCCGGTCGAGCACGGAGGTGTCGGCCTGGCCGCTGGCGGCGGTGTGGTTGTAGACGACGTCCATGACGACCCGCAGGCCGTCCTGGTTGAGCGCCTTGACCATTTCACGGAACTCGACCGTACGGCCGGTGCCGTTCGGGTCGGTGGCGTAGGAGCCCTCGGGGACCGTGTAGTGGAAGGGGTCGTAGCCCCAGTTGTAGGCGTCCTTGGCGGCGACCGCGGACACGCACTCCTGCTGCTTGTCGGAGTCGGCCGGGTAGGAGGCGAGGTCGCAGTGGGGGCTCGCCTGGTCGGTCTTCTTCTCGGCGATGGTGGCGATGTCGAAGGCGGGCAGCAGGTGCACGTACGACGTGCCCGACCTGGCCAGCTCACGCAGGTGCTTCGAGCCGTCGCTGCCGCGGTCGGTGAAGGCGAGGTAGGTGCCCCGGTCGCGGGCCGGCACGGTCGGGTCGGCGACGGAGAAGTCCCGGATGTGCAGTTCCTGGATCTGGGCGTCCCTGAGCGGTACCGCCCGGGGCTTGGCCAGGGTGGACCAGCCGCCCGGGGCGAGGGAGCGGTCGTGCAGGTCGACGGCGAGACTGCGCCGGGAGTCGGTGGTGAGGGCGACCGAGTAGGGGTCGGTGACCTTGTTGGTGACGACCTTGCGCACGCTGGGCGCCCACACCGTCACGACGTACCGGTACGGCTTGTTCTTCCAGGATCCGGGTCCGGTGACGGACCAGACGCCCGTGGTGGCGTCGCGCTTCATGGCTACGGTGGAGCCGCCGATCTCCAGGGCGACCCGGCGTGCCGTGGGGGCCCAGACGGCCAGGGTGGGCCGGCCGCCGCGGAACGTGGGGCCGAGTGCGGCCCTGGTCGCGCCGGCGTAGAGGTCGTCCAGCACGCCCGCGGTCTGCACGCCGGTCGCGGCCAGCACCGCGCCGTTCGCGGCGCGTTGGGAGGCGACGAGCTGGCCGCGCAGGGCCGCACGCACCCGGTCGCGGTCGCGGGGGTCGACGGACCAGGCGGTGTAGTCCTTCAGGTGCGGGAACTCGGCCTTCTGGGCGTCGGTGAGTGTGGTTTTCGACAGGCGCAGCCAGCGCTCGTCGTCGCTGGTCAGCGCGCCGTCCTTGACGGCGATCGAGCCGTCCCGGGAGGAGAGCAGCTGGGTGGACGCGGCCGCCTCCGAGCCGTTCCAGGCCACGGTGTCCCGGTCGATCCAGACCGCCTTGGAGGTGGTGAGGTCGAGCGCGGCGGCGGACCCGGCCGGCTGCGGCAGCAGGTACTGCTCCTGGCCGCCGAGCAGCCACACCTCGTGGCCGTCGGCGGTGAGGTCGAGGGACTGGTCGGTGGGCAGGTCCTTCTCGTCGCCCTTGTGGAGGATGTAGCTGAGGCTGGTGGCGCCTTCGGCGAGCGGCACCTCGTAGACGGCGCCGTAGCTGTCGGTCCGCACCGGCTCCAGGGGCTTGGTCCAGTCCGTGGGTGTCGCGGCCCCGGTCCAGGTGTGCAGGCCCCATCCCGAGTAGTCGCCGTCGGCACGGTGGTAGTGCAGGACCGCCTTGGTCCTGTCCTGCGCGGGCTCGCCGGGCCGTTCGGTGAGGACGGTGTCCTTGCCCTGCTCGACCCAGACCTCACCCGTCCTGGTGACGTCGATGGTGCGGTCGGCGGCGACGTCCTTGTCGCCGTCCTTGTCGATGACCAGGAAGCCCACCGTGGAGGCTCCGGGCTTCAGCTTCACGTAGGCGAAGGCGCCGTAGGCGTCCCGGCCGACGAAGTCGTGGCCGGCCGGCCAGGTCGTCGACTCGCCGTCGGCGAGGTCGCCCCAGGCGTACAGGCGCCAGTCGGTGTAGTCGCCGTCGGTGCGCTTGTAGTGGACGATCGCGTAGTCGCGCGAGGAGGCCGTCGGGACCTCCGGGGTGGGCGGGGTGCCGGTGACGGACGTGGCCGTGGCGCTCGCCGTGCGACCCGCCGGGTCGATGACGACGGCCTTGTAGCGCAGCGCCGTTGCGGCCGGTACGTCCGCGCCGATGACCTGCGTGACCTTGTACGGGGCGTGGTCGGCGGAGCCGAGGGTGCGCCAGGCACCGTCACCGGTCTGGGCGGCGAAGACCACCCGGGCGAGGCCGTCCGCGTCGACGTCGGCGGTCAGTTCGACCGTGCCGGTGGCGCCGGCGGCGGGGGCCTTGAGCGTCAGCGACGGCTTCGACGCGGGGGCGCCGGGCCGGCCCGCGGCCTTCAGCACGATCGCCGAGCCGGCCGGAACGGTGACGGTGATCTTCCTGTCGGCGTCGGTCCTGAGCGTGGCGCCGGTGCCGTAGATCCCGCGGTAGCGCGTGTTCGCCGAGCCGGCCGCGAAGGTCGCGGTCCGGGCCGTGCCGGCGTTGTTGAAGGCGACGAGGTACTCGCTGGTGTCCTTGCCGGTGCCGTTGCGGGAGAAGGCGTAGACGCCCGCGCCGTCGGCGGCGTAGCGCTCGCTCTGGACGCCGTCGGTGAGGGCCGGGTTGGCCTTGCGGAGCGCGGCGAGCGCGGCGATCCGGCGGTACAGCGGGGCGCCGGTGTCGTACGCGGCGCTCGCGTGGGTGCGGTCGGTGCCGATCTCGTCGTCGTCGAGGTAGTCCGCGACCTTGGAGGCGAACATGGTCTGGCGGGCGTCCTTGTCGCCGCCGGAGCCCGTGAAGCCCTGCTCGTCGCCGTAGTAGACGACGGGGTTGCCGCGGCTGAGGAACATCAGCTCGTTGGCGAGCCTGTCCTTCTTCAGCAGTTCGGCGTCGGTCGCCTTCGGGTTGTCCTGGTCCAGGAAGTACCCGATGCGGCCCATGTCGTGGTTGCCGAGGAAGGTGACCTGCTCGTACGCGTTGGCCTTGTCGGTCGTGTACTTGTAGTCGTCCCCGAACACCGACGCCAGCTTCTTCGCGCTGCCGCCCTGGGAGGCGTAGGAGCGGGCCGCGTCCTGGAAGGGGAAGTCGAGGGTGGCGTCGAGGCGGCCCTGGGTGACGTACGGCGAGGTGACGGAGGTGTCGGCGGAGTAGACCTCGCCGAACATGAAGAAGTTCTTGCGCCCCTGCCGGGCCGCGTACGCGTCGAGGGCGGTCGCCCACTGCGTCCAGAACTCCGTGTTCACGTGCTTCACGGTGTCGATCCGGAAGCCGTCGATGCCGAAGTCCCTGACCCACCGCTGGTAGATCTTCTCCATGCCGCTGACCACCTCGGGACGCTCGGTCCACAGGTCGTCGAGACCGGAGAAGTCGCCGTACGTGGTGGATTCACCGGCGTAGGTGGAGTCGCCGCGGTTGCTGTACATCGTCGTGTCGTTGAGCCAGGCGGGGACCTTGGCGTTCTTCTTCGCGGCGGGGACCGTGGGCGTGCGGGGGAAGGAGCCGGAGTCCACCGGCGGGAAGCCCTTGGTGCCGTTCGCGTAGTCCGCGTCGTCGAACGGCTTCCCGTCCTTGGTGAGATAGGGGAAGGCGCCCTTGGAGAGGTAGGTGTAGGACTTCTCCTGGTAGTCGACGACGTCGGCGGTGTGGTTGGTGATGACGTCGAAGAAGACCTTCATGCCCTTGGCGTGGGCCTTGGAGATGAGGTTCTCCAGGTCCTTGTTGGTGCCGAAGTGCGGGTCGACCCGGGTGAAGTCGGTGATCCAGTAGCCGTGGTAGCCGGCGGAGGCGTCCTTGCCGGTGCCCTGCACGGGCTGGTTCTTGAAGATCGGCGCCATCCAGATGGCGGTGGTGCCGAGGCCCTTGATGTAGTCGAGCTTCCCGGTCAGGCCCTTGAGGTCGCCGCCCTGGTAGAAGCCCTTGTCGGTGGGGTCGTAGCCGGTGGACAGGCGGGAACCGGTCAGGCCGCCGCGGTCGTTGGCACCGTCACCGTTGGCGAAACGGTCCGGCATGACGAAGTAGAACTGCTCGCGCGTGTCGTCGTGCCGGGCGGGCTCGGCGGCGAGCCTCGCGTCGGACGGGGGCGGCGGCGGGGTGGCGGCGCGGGCGGCGAGCGGCTGGACGAGCGCCGCGGCCAGCGCGGTCACGGTGACCGCGGCGACTCGCGCGGCATGGGCACTGCGGCGCCTCGACGGCACCGGCCATCTCGGTATCACTGACGTGGACTCCTTGCGATTGCGGCTCTCCTGGGTCCGACCCCGCGCGACCGTATCGCCGACGAAAGGTTTACAGCAAGAGTCCTGAAACCATTGGAAAGAAGTTTCAGGAACGGGAGTTGACCCGGGCCGTCGGCCGGCCCCTCGCGTACCGCGCGTCGCCTGCTGTCACCACGCGCGGTACGCGGCGGGGCGAGGGGTCAGCAGCCCGACTTGCCCGCGTAGACCGCCAGGGCGGTGTTGGCGCCGAGGGTCGCGGTGAACTGGCCCGAACCGTTCACGGTCACGGTCGTGTTGTTCTGCACGTTGCAGTACGTGCCCGCCGCGAGCGACGTCTGGTACGTCCGCGTCAGCGAGCCCGACTCGTGGTTGATGGCGACATAGCCCTTGGCGCCGCGGCCGAAGGCGATGGCGTCGTTCCCGTTGTCCCACCAGTCGGTCATCGCGGCACCCCGGGTGCTGTTGCGGAAGGCGACCATCGACCTGATCTCCGGCCAGGCGTGCTGGCACTTCCAGCCGTCCTGCCAGCAGGCGTTCACCGTGCCGCCGCTGGGCGGTCCGGCGTCCGCGTCGGACCACTCGTAGCCGGAGTTGACGTCCGGGGCGCCGTAGGGGTACGCCAGCATGAAGACGTTGGCCAGGGTGTAGGTGGCGCCGTCCTTGTAGTTCAGGGTGCTGCCGTTGCGCTCGGTGTCGTGGTTGTCGACGAAGACGCCCGCCACCGAGCTGCTCAGATAGCCCCAGCCCTCGCCGTAGTTCTTCAGGTAGGCGAGGTTCTCGTTGTTGAAGACCCGCTTGAGGTCGAAGGCGTAGCGGAACTCCTGGACGTCGCCGTTGCCGGTGTACTCGGTGGGCTGGACGGCCTCGCCGCTGCCGTAGATGACCTCCTGCTTCCAGTACACGCCCGGGTTCGTCAGCCGTGACTTGATGTTGGCGAGGTCGGCGGTGTCGATGTGCTTGGCCGCGTCGATGCGGAAGCCGTCGACACCGAGCGACAGCAGGTCGTTGAGGTAGCCGGCGATGGCCTGGCGGACGTAGCTCTCGCCGGTGTCGAGGTCGGCCAGGCCCACCAGTTCGCAGTGCTGGACGTTCCACCGGTCGGCGTAGTTGGTGATCTGGGAGGTGCAGTCGTCGAAGTCGTAGGACGAGTACAGACCGGGGTAGTTGTACTTCGTGTACGACGAGCCGCCGGTGCCGGTGCCGCTGCCGGCCGCCATGTGGTTGATGACGGTGTCCGTGACCACCTTCACACCGGCCGCGTGGCAGGTGTTCACCATGTTCTGGAAGGCGGTCCGGTCGCCGAGCCGGCCGGCTATCCGGTAGCTCACCGGCTGGTAGGAGGTCCACCACTGCGAGCCCTGTATGTGCTCGGCGGGCGGGGAGACCTGCACGTAGCCGTAGCCGGCGGGGCCGAGGGTGGTGGTGCACTCCTTCGCGACCGAGGCGAAGTTCCACTCGAAGAGGACGGCGGTGACGTCCTTGGTGCCGGGCGGGGAGGCGTGCGCGATCGTCGGGTTCATGACAAGGGCGGCGGCCGCGAGGGCGAGCGCCCCGGAGAGGGTTCTGCGTGCCATGTGGGGTTCCTTCGTCGTTGAAGGCGTTCTGACTTCCCGCTGAAGACTCTTGCTGCAATCTTTCAGCAAACTTGCGGTGACGCAGATGTTAAAGGCCCGCTGCCTGAAAAGGCAGCGGGCCGAGGGAAGTTGATGCAAGAACTTTGGCGGGGCCGTCGGACGGCCCGCCGAAACCGGGTCAGGCGATGGCGAACCACACCGTCGTGTCGGCGGGCACCTTCGCCTCGCCGTCCGCCTCGGTGACCTCGCCGCTGGCGATCAGCACCCGGCCGTACGCCGGGGTCGTCACCGATTCGCCACCGGTGTTGGCGACGCACACGAAGTCCCCGCGCCGGAAGGCCAGGACGCCCTCGGGCGCCCGCAGCCACTCCACCGAGTCGCCGGCGCCCAGGTCGGGCCGCTCCCGGCGGATCGCCAGGGCGGCCCGGTACAGCTCCAGGGTCGAGTCCGGCGCTCCGGTCTGCGCCTCGATGCTCAGCTCGCCCCAGCCCGCCGGCTGCGGCAGCCAGCTGCCCCCGCCGCCGAAGCCGTACGACGTGCCGGTGCGCGTCCAGGGGATCGGCACCCGGCAGCCGTCGCGGAAGCCGTCCTGGCCCTCGCCCCGGAAGTAGGCGGGGTCCTGGCGCACCTCGTCCGCCAGGTCGACCACGTCCGGCAGGCCGAGCTCCTCGCCCTGGTAGACGTAGGCCGAGCCGGGCAGCGCCAGCATCAGCAGGGAGGCCGCGCGGGCCCGGCGCAGGCCGAGTTCGCGGTCGCCGGCCAGGCGGATCTGGGTGCCGAGACCGGGCGGGTTGGCGAAGCGGGTGGCGTGCCGGGTGACGTCGTGGTTGGACAGCACCCAGGTGGCGGGGGCACCGACCGGGCGCATCGCCTCCAGGGTGCGGTCGACGACCTCGCGCAGCTCACGCGCGTCCCAGGCGGTCGCCAGGTACTGGAAGTTGAAGGCCTGGTGGAGCTCGTCGGGGCGCACGTAGTTGGCGGTGCGCTCGATTGTGGGCGTCCACGCCTCCGCCACGAAGATGCGGTCACCCGAGTACTCGTCAAGGATGACGCGCCACTGCCGGTAGACCTCGTGCACACCGTCCTGGTCGAAGAACGGCATGACATCGTTGCCCAGCAGTTTCACCTGGTCGTGGGAGCCCAGGTCCGGCAGGCCCGCCGCCTTCACCAGGCCGTGCGCCACGTCGATCCGGAAGCCGTCCACGCCCATGTCGAGCCAGAAGCGCAGGATGGATCGGAACTCGTCGCCGACGGCCGGGTGTTCCCAGTTGAAGTCGGGCTGCTCGGGGGCGAACAGGTGCAGGTACCACTCCCCCGGTGTGCCGTCCGGCTCGGTGACCCGGGTCCAGGCCGGGCCGCCGAAGATCGACTCCCAGTCGTTGGGCGGGAGTTCACCGCTCGCGCCCTTGCCCGGACGGAAGTGGTAGCGGTCCCGCAGCGCCGATCCGGGACCCTCGCGCAGCGCCCGCTTGAACCACTCGTGCTGGTCGGAGGAGTGGTTGGGCACCAGGTCGACGATGATCCGCAGGGACAGCTCGTGGGCGTCGCGGATCAGCGCGTCGGCGTCGAGGAGGTTGCCGAACATGGGGTCCACGGCCCGGTAGTCGGCGACGTCGTAGCCGGCGTCGGCCTGCGGCGAGGCGTAGAAGGGGCTGAGCCACACGGCGTCCACGCCCAGGTCGCGCAGGTACGGGAGTCGGGACCGTACGCCCTCCAGGTCCCCCATGCCGTCGCCGTTGCTGTCGGCGAAACTGCGCGGGTAGACCTGGTAGATCACCGCGTCCCGCCACCAGTCGCGGCGCTGGGCGACGGTGGCGACGGCGGAGTTCGGTGCCGGGTCGGCGGAGTACTGGCTCATGGCGTCCTTGAAGCGATGGGGCCCCCGCTCGGGCGGAGGCGGCAGCGGGTCGGCCTTCTGGTCGTGTGGCGTCGGGTGCGGCGGCGGGTGACGAGGCGGCCGCGGTGCTGCGGGGTCGGATGGGCACCGCGGCCGCCACCCGCGCGCGGTCAGGCGCGCGGGAGCAAGGGGGGTGTCAGCCCTTCGTGCCGCCGGCGGTCAGGCCGGTCACGAGGTTCTTCTGCACGAAGTAGAAGAACGCGGAGACGGGTATGGCGATCAGTACCGCGGTGGCGGCCATGAGGTTGCGCTGCGCGTCGTGCTCGCTGACGAAGGTCTGCAGGCCGACGGCGAAGGTGTACTTCGTGTCGGACAGCATGAACGTCGACGCGAACGCGACCTCACCGAACGCCGTGAGGAAGCTGTAGAACGCGGCGACCGCCAGGCCCGGCTTGGCGAGCGGCAGGATCAGTCGCGCGAACGTGCCGAAGGGGGACAGACCGTCGACGCGTCCCGCCTCGTCGATCTCGAACGGGATGGTGTCGAAGTAGCCCTTCATCAGCCACGCACAGTACGGGACGACGGTCGAGCAGTACACGAGGACGAGACCGAGGTAGGTGTCGATGAGCTGGAGGTCCGAGAGGATCTGGTACATCGGCACCATCAGGACGGCGACCGGGAACATCTGGGTGACCAGCAGGACCCACATGAACTTCTTGTAGCCCGGGAAGCGCATCCGGGACACCGCGTAGCCGGTGGTGGCGGAGATGATCACACCGATGGCCGTGGTGCCGAGCGTGACGATCAGCGTGGTCTGCAGCCAGTCGAAGAACTTCGTGTGCTGCAGGACGAACGAGTAGTTGTCGAACGTCATCTTGTGCCAGATGCCGCCGGGGTGCAGGTAGTCGTCCTTGTCCGGGCCCAGGGACAGGTAGACCAGCCAGGCCACGGGGAACAGCGCGATCAGGCTCGCCGCGATCAGCAGGCCGTGGGAGACGAGACGGGCGGCGGGGCTGCTCTCGCCGCGGCGGCGGACCCTGCGCGGTGCGGCGGCGGGGCTCTGCCCGGTGACCGCGCCGGGGGTCTCGACGGTGGTGGTGCTCATGGGGGCTCCTGCCTCAGATCGCGAGCTGCTGGTCATTGCGGTTCAGCCAGCGTCGGTAGAAGGAGGTGAAGACGATCAGGATGGCCAGCAGCAGGATGCCGTAGGCCGCCGACTGCGCGAAGTCACGCGGCTGCTGTCCGAAGCCGAGGTAGTAGGCCCAGGTGACGAGGATCTGCGCGTCGGGGGCGGTGTTGCCGAACAGCAGGAAGATGATGGCGAACTGGTTGAAGGTCCAGATGATGCCGAGCAGTACGACGGTGGAGCTGACGGACCTCAGGCCCGGCAGGGTGACGTACCGGAACTGCTGCCAGGCACTGGCGCCGTCCATCTCGGCCGCCTCGTACAGCGTGGCGTCCACGGACTGCAGGCCGCCGAGCAGCGACAGCATCATGAAGGGGACACCGCACCAGGTGTTGACCATGATCGCGGCGAACCGCTGCCAGAAGGTGTCCTCCAGCCACAGCGGTGACGGCAGGTGCAGCGCGTCGAGGGCGTTGTTGATGATGCCGCCGTCGGCCAGCATGAAGCGCCAGCCGAACACGGTGACGAAGGTCGGCACGGCCCACGGCAGGATCAGGATCAGCCGGTACAGGGTGCGGCCGCGCAGCTTCTGGTTGAGCAGCAGGGCCAGGCCCAGGCCGATGCAGTAGTGCAGGGTGACGCAGAGCGCGGTCCACACGACCGTCCAGACGAAGTGCGACCAGAAGCGGTCGTAGGCCGTCGGACCCCACAGGATGTCGGCGTAGTTGTCGAGGCCGATGAACTGGTAGGTGGCGTCGATGTGGTTGACGCCGATCGTGCGGGCGGTGTTGAGGCTGTTGGCGTCGGTGAGGGTCAGGTAGAGGCCGTACACCAGGGGGTAGATCACGAGGACGCCGAGCACGACGACCACCGGCGCGATCATCGCGTACGCGTACCAGTGCTTCTGGTATCCGTGCCTGAGCCGCTGCAGCGGCCCGGGGCGTGACCCGTGGTCGCCCCGGGTCTTTCCGGTCGCGCGGTCGATGGCGACTGTCATGGTTCGACAACCTTCGTGAGGAGCTGGGATCGGGGAGTACGGCGCACAGGCCGGTGGCCGCCGGATCGCTCGCGGGCGATACGGCGGCCACGCGGGCTTACTTGCTGAAGTCCGGGACCAGCTTGCCGATCGCGAGCTCGGCGTTGGCGAGGCCCTTGTCCAGGGACTCGTTGCCGCCGGCTATCTTCACCAGCTCGGTGTCCAGCGGACCCCACAGGGAGCTGTACTCGGGCAGGGCCGGGCGCGGCTGGGCGGCGGCCAGGACCCCCTGGTAGCCGGCGATGCCCGGGTCGGCCTTGACGGCGGTGGTGTAGGCGTCGTCACGCGTCGGCAGCGTGGAGTTCTTGAGGGCGATCGTCTCCTGGGACTTCGCCGAGGTCATGAACTTCAGGAACTTCAGCGAGGCCTGCTGGTGGGCCTTGTCCGAGCCGGCGTACACCGAGAGGTTGTGGCCGCCGGTCGGGGCGCCCGCCTTGCCGGTGGAGCCGGCCGGGACGGTGGCGATGCCGAGGTTGGCCTTGTCCTTGAACGCCGAACCCTTGTAGAAGTTCGTGATCTCCCACGGGCCCTGGATGATCGAGGCGACCTTGCCGGTGACGAACGCCTCCTGGATGTGGGCGTAGGCGTCGGCGGTGGTGTCGGCCTTGTGCAGGCCCTGGCCGGAGAAGAGGCTCTTCCAGGTGCCGTAGCCCTTCTTGGCCGCGTCCGAGTTCACGGTGATCTTCTTCGCGGCGGCGTCGACGGTGTCGGTGCCCTCGCCGTAGAGGAAGGTCTGCGCGTAGTAGGCCTGGGTGGAGCCCCAGTACCCGTAGACGTTCTCCTTGGCGTCGATCTTGGAGGCGTCGGCCTTCAGCTCGTCCCAGGTCTTGGGGGCCTCGGTGATGCCGGCCTTCTTGAACAGCGCCTTGTTGTAGACCAGCGCGAGGGTGTCGGTGACCAGCGGGACGCCGTAGGTCTTGCCCTCGTACTTGGCCTGCTCGATCAGGCTGGGCTGGAACTTGGCCTGGTCCGCGAGGGCCTCGGTGCCGTCCAGCGGCAGGAAGAAGCCCTTCTTCGCGAAGGCGGGGGTCCAGCCGACCTCGGAACGCAGGATGTCCGGGGCGCCCTTGGAACCGGCGGCCGTGTCGAACTTGTTCTGCGCCTGGTCGAAGGGGACGTTGACGTACTTGACCTTGACGTCCTTGTTGGCGGCCTCGAACTCCTTGACCAGCGCCTGGTACGTCGGGGCCTCATTGGTGGCGTTGGAGGTGTCCCACCAGGTGATGGTGACCGGGCCGTCCGCCTTGTCGCTGCCGCTGTCGTTCCCGCCGCAGGCCGTCGCCGCGAGGGCGAGGGACGCCACCAGCGCGGTGGCCGCTATGCCACGCCGCATGAGTTCTCCTTGAGGGTGAAAAGCCCGTGTGCTCGCAGGAGGCGGTCCCGTCCGCCACTCCTGTCGACTTGCCGACTGCGCCGTTGCGGCCGCCGGGCGACGTGAACGTAACAGCGATGTAAGCGCCGCGAAAGACCTTGCAGCAAAAAAGTGCAAGACGGCCTCGGAGTTACCCGGCCGTGACCTCCCCGCGATCCCGTAGAAACCGTGTGGCGCCGTATCTGAGCGGGCACGGGCCGGGTTGTGCAAGACTCTGCAAGCTCTGCAAGCTCTTGCTGTAGTGCGTAGCAGACGCCGACCAGAACACGAGGGACCGCGATGACGCAGCAACCCGCACAGGCCCGTTCGACCGCCCGTGCCCGGCGTCCGATTGGTGTGCAAGGTGAAGGTCGACCGGTACAGTCCACCCCTGTGACCACCCGGCTTGCCGACATCGCAGCTCAGGCGGGGGTGAGCGAAGCGACCGTCAGCCGCGTCCTCAACGGCAAGCCAGGCGTCGCCGCCACCACGCGCCAGTCCGTCCTGGCCGCACTCGACGTGCTCGGCTACGAACGCCCGGTGCGGCTGCGGCAGCGCAGCGAGGGCCTGGTGGGCCTGATAACTCCGGAACTGGAGAACCCCATATTCCCGGCCCTGGCCCAGGTCATCGGCCAGGCGCTGACGCGGCAGGGCTACACGCCGGTCCTCGCCACCCAGACCCCGGGCGGGTCCACCGAGGACGAGCTGACCGAGATGCTGGTGGACCGCGGCGTCGCCGGCATCATCTACGTCTCCGGACTGCACGCCGACACCACCGCCGACATGCAGCGCTACGAGCAGCTGCGCGCGCAGGGCGTGCCGTTCGTGCTGGTCGACGGCTTCTCGCCGAAGGTGCAGGCACCCTTCATCTCCCCCGACGACCGGGCCGCGATGAGCCTCGCGGTGACGCACCTGGTGTCGCTCGGGCACACCAGGATCGGCCTGGCGCTCGGTCCGAAGCGGTTCGTGCCGGTGCAGCGCAAGATCGAGGGCTTCGTCCGCACCATGCAGGACCAGCTGGGCCTGACCGCGCAGACCGTCGAGTCGGAGCTCGTCCAGCACTCCCTCTACACCCTGGAGGGCGGTCAGGCCGCGGCCGCCGCGCTCATCGAGCGGGACTGCACGGCGGTGGTCTGCGCCAGCGACATGATGGCGCTGGGTGCGATACGGGCCGCCCGGCAGCGCGGTCTCGACGTCCCCAAGGGCGTCTCCGTGGTCGGCTTCGACGACTCCCCGCTGATCGCGTTCACCGACCCGCCCCTGACCACGGTCCGCAAGCCGGTGCCCGCGATGGGACAGGCCGCGGTGCGCACGCTGCTGGAGGAGATCGGCGGAACGCCCGCGCCGCACAGCGAGTTCGTGTTCATGCCGGAGCTGGTGGTGCGCGGCTCCACGGCTTCGGCACCCGGGGCGCGGAATCGTCCGTAGGGCGGAGAGACCCGCTTTCCCGCAGTGCCCTGGTAGGAGAAGCGCCCCTCTTTCCGCCGTAGAACATGCGACGCGGACCCACCGCGGGGATGATCGGTGGAGAGGGCTTTTCTGGCAGACTTCGTGTCTATGGGTGATACCACCGTGACGACTCTGGAAGGCCGTACACAGGCCGTTCCGCACCCCGTCACGAGCGAGGCGGCGGGGCGGGGTCTCCTGCGCCGGCTGCGCACCCCCCGCCGTCCCCGGCTGTGGTTCGAGATCCTGCTGATCGCGGTGAGTTACTGGACGTACTCACTGATCCGCAACGCGGTCCCGGAGCAGCGGGCGGAGGCGCTGCGCAACGCCGACTGGCTGTGGCGGATGGAGCACCACCTCGGCATCGCCGTCGAGGGGGCGGTCAACCACGGTCTCAACTCGGTGACTTGGCTCATCGTCGGGATGAACTACTACTACGCGACGCTGCACTTCGTGATCACGCTGGGGGTCCTGGTGTGGCTGTACCGCAGTCATCCCGGCCGGTACGCGGCGACCCGTCTGGTGCTTTTCGCGACCACCCTCGTCGCCCTGGTCGGTTACTACCTGTACCCGCTCGCGCCGCCCCGCCTGATGAACGGCGGGCACTTCGTCGACACCGTCGCGGTGCACGAGACCTGGGGTTCGATGGCCTCGGGCGACCTGAAGAACATGTCGAACCAGTACGCGGCGATGCCCTCGATGCACATCGGCTGGTCCCTGTGGTGCGGGCTGACGATCTTCGCGCTGGCCAGGGTGCCGTGGGCGAGGGTGCTGGGCCTGCTCTACCCGGCGGTGACCCTGGTGGTCATCGTGGCCACCGCCAACCACTTCTGGCTGGACGCGGTGGGCGGCATGATCTGCCTGGCCTTCGGCTTCACGGTGGCGGGCCTCTGGTACGGGGCCCTGCCCCACGCCCTGCCGCGGAACCCGCCCGCGCGGGACGCGGTGGGTCCGCTGCTACCGGCCAGAAGCCGCAAACCCGGGCGATCCCCCTCGGCCAGAAGCCAGGAACCCGGGCCGCGATCCCCCTCGGCCAGAAACTAGGAACCCGGGCCGCGATCCCCCTCGGCCAGAAACTAGGAACCCGGGCCGCGCTCCCCCTCGGCCCGGGGCTCAGTCCCCAGGTGCACGACGTGGCCGCCGGTGACCGTCAGCCGTAACGCTGCCTTGGTCAGCTCGTCCGCCGGCGCCGTCACGGGGTCGACGGCCAGGGCCGTGAGGTCGGCCCGCTGACCGGGGGCGATACGGCCGGCGCCGCGGCCCTCACCACGGCCGGCGCGTCACCGTTCCGTCGCTCCGTAGAAGAGTTCGTCCACCACGCTTCGGGCTCTGCGGGTCGTGCGCCGGTAGTCGTCCAGCATGTCGCCCACGTGGCCGGGGCCGTAGCCCAGGTAGCGGCCCACCGCGCCCAGTTCGCGGGGGTCCGAGGGGAACGTGTCCCCGGCGCGCCCGCGCACCAGCATCACCGCGTTGCGGACCCGGGTGGCCAGCACCCACGCCTCGTCGAGGATCGCGGCCTCCTCCGCGCCGATGAACCCCCCGGCGAGCGCCGCGGCCAGGGCCTCACGGGTGCGGGTGGTGCGCAGCCCGGGGTGCCGCGAGCCGTGCCGCATCTGGATCAGCTGCACGGTCCACTCGACGTCGGACAGGCCGCCGGGCCCGAGTTTGGTGTGCAGCTTGGGGTCGGCGCCGCGCGGCATCCGCTCCGACTCCATCCGGGCCTTGAGGCGCCTGATCTCGCGTACGGCGTCCTCGCCGAGCCCGTCCGACGGATACCTCAGCGGGTCGGCCAACTCGATGAAGCGGCGGCCCAGTTCCTCGTCCCCGGCGACGGGCTCGGCCCGCAGCAGCGCCTGCGCCTCCCAGACCAGCGACCAGCGCCGGTAGTAGGCCGCGTACGAATTCAGGGTGCGAACGAGCGGCCCGGACTTGCCCTCCGGGCGCAGGTCGGCGTCGACGAGCAGCGGCGGGTCGGCGCTGGGGATCTGGAGCAGCCGGCGCATCTCGGAGACGACCCGGTTGGCGGCCTCGCCGGCCTTGCGCTCGTCGACGCCCTCGCACGGCTCGTGCACGAACAGGACGTCGGCGTCGGAGCCGTAGCCCAGTTCGTGGCCGCCGAAGCGGCCCATGCCGATGACGGCGAAGCGGGTGGGCAGGCTGTCGCCCCAGCCGTCGCGGACGACCGCGCGCAGCGTGCCGGCCAGCGTCGCGGCCGTCAGGTCGGAGACCGCGGCGCCGACCCGGTCCACCAGGGCGCCCTGGTCGGCCTCGACGGGCTGGGCCTCGGTGCCGTAGGAGCCGACGATGTCCGCGGCGGCCGTACGGAAGAGTTCGCGGCGGCGCACCCCGCGGGCCGCCGTGACCGCCTGGGTGGCGCCCTCGGCGCGGCCGACCGCGGCGAGGATCTCCTGCTCCAGGTGGTCGCGGCCGCGGGGCGCGAGGAACCCGCCGTCGCCGTCGCCGAGCAGCGCCACCGCCTCCGGGGCCCGCAGCAGCAGGTCGGGGGCGAGCCGGCCGGCTGACAGGACGCGGGCCAGGTTCTCGGCGGCCGCTCCCTCGTCCCGCAGCAGCCGCAGGTACCAGGGGGTCTTGCCGAGGGCGTCCGAGACCTTGCGGAAGTTGAGCAGGCCCGCGTCCGGGTCGGCGGAGTCCGCGAACCAGCCGAGCAGGACCGGCAGCAGGGTGCGCTGGATGGCGGCCTTGCGGCTGACGCCGGAGGCCAGCGCCTCCAGGTGGCGCAGCGCGGACGCGGGGTCGGCGTACCCGAGGGCGACCAGCCGCTCGCGGGCCGCGCGCGGGCTCAACCGGGATTCGCCGGGGGCGAGCTGGGCGACCGCGTCGAGCAGCGGCCGGTAGAAGAGCTTCTCGTGCAGCCGCCGTACGACACCGGTGTGCCGTTTCCACTCGCGGCGCAGGTCGGCGACCGGGTCCGCGCGCAGGCCGAGGGAGCGGCCGATGCGGCGCAGGTCGGCCTCGCCCTCGGGGACGAGGTGGGTGCGGCGCAGCCGGTAGAGCTGGATGCGGTGCTCCATGGAGCGCAGGAAGCGGTACGCCTCGTCGAGCTGCACGGCGTCCGCGCGCCCGACGTAGCCGCCGGTGGCCAGCGCGTGCAGGGCGTGCAGGGTGGTGCCGCTGCGCAGCGAGGCGTCGGCCCTGCCGTGCACCAGTTGCAGCAGCTGCACGGCGAACTCGACGTCCCGCAGGCCGCCAGGGCCGAGTTTGAGTTCGCGCTCGATCTCGGCGGCCGGGATGTTCTCGACGACCCGGCGGCGCATCTTCTGCACGTCGGGGACGAAGTTCTCGCGTTCCGCGGCCTTCCACACGAGCGGTTCCAGCGCCGCGAGGTACTGCGCGCCGAGCCCGGCGTCGCCCGCCACCGGACGCGCCTTGAGCAGGGCCTGGAACTCCCAGGTCTTGGCCCAGCGCTGGTAGTAGGCGAGGTGGCTGCTGAGCGTGCGCACCAGCGGGCCGTTCCTGCCCTCGGGCCGCAGGTTGGCGTCGACTGGCCAGATCGAGCCCTCGACGGTGGTCTCCGAGCAGATCCGCATCATGTGCGAGGCCAGCTTGGTCGCGGAGCGCAGCGCCTTGCCCTCGTCGGCGCCCTCGACGGCCTCGCCGACGAAGATGACGTCCACGTCGGACACGTAGTTGAGTTCGTGGCCCCCGCACTTGCCCATCGCGATCACCGCGAGCCGGCACAGCGCGGCGTCCTCGGGCGCGGCGGCGACGGCCAGGCGGAGGGCGGCGCGCAGCGTGGCGGTGGCGAGGTCGGCGAGTTCGGCGGCGGTCTGGGCGAGGTCGGTGGTGCCGCAGACGTCCCGGGCGGCGATGGACAGCAGGCAGCGGCGGTAGGCGACGCGCAGCGACACGGGGTCGGCCGCCCCGGCGAGGCCCCGCTCGAACTCCTCCACCCCGGGGTGCAGGTCGCGCGGCTCGTAGGTGACCAGTGCCTGCCAGTCGCTGGGGTGCCGGGCGAGGTGGTCGGCGAGGGCGGTGGACGCCCCGAGCACGCCGAGCAGCCGGTCGCGCAGCGGCTTGGCCGCTATCAGTGTGTCGAGCAGTTCCCGCCGGGCGGTGGGGGCGGGCTGCGCTTCGAGCAGCCGGACCAGACCGTGCAGGGCCAGGTCGGGGTCGGCGGTCGCGCCGAGCGCCTCCAGCAGGACCGGGTCGTCGCGCACGGGGGCGAGTTCCACGCTGTCCAGCAGGCGTTCGGCGGCCGAGGGATCGGTGAAGCCGTGCCGCAGCAGCCGCGAGAAGGTACTGCTTCTGCGCCCCGGCGCCGTCATCCGGGCCTCCCGTCTGGATCACGTGCGTACGAGCCGTCGGATCAAGGTCGTACCCGGTCGAGCCTAACCGGGAAGCGGCGGATCAGCGCCGGGACGGGCGCGTGGTTTCCGCGGGTCACCTGCCGTCCGGCGGGCGCGGGGCGGTTCGCGTCCAGAGGCGGTCCGTACGGCGCTTTCGCGTTCTCGGTGGCGCCATGCCGCGTTTTCCGCTTCGGTGAGAGGGAGCCGTTCAGCCGGACGCGGCGGCGATTTCGTGACGTGGGTCCGGTGTACGACGAAGGAGTCGTTCGATGGACATGACGCTCGAAGTGATCCTGCTGCCGGTCTCCGACGTGGACCGGGCCAAGGAGTTCTACCGGGACAAGGTCGGCTTCCACGTCGATCTCGACGGCGAGGTGATGGAGGGCGTACGGATCGTGCAGCTCACCCCGCCCGGCTCCGGCTGTTCGATCGCGCTGGTGGACGGGCTCCAGGTGCCGACCGGGACACCGCGGCCGGGGACGTACCACGGGATGCAGCTGTGCGTCACGGACGCGAAGGCGGCGCACGAGGAGCTGACCGCGCGCGGCCTCGAGGTCAGCGAGCCGCAGCAGTTGGCGCCGCAGGACGGCGCCACGTTCATGTACTTCAAGGACCCGGACGGCAACGGCTGGGCGATCCAGGAGTACCGGCGGCGGGCGACGGAGCCCCTGCACCAGGTGCTCGCCGGCCTGGCGGCCCCGCGGGAGTAGTTCACCCGCTCTTCATCCGACCGGTTGGGCGAGGTCGGCCAGGGGAATATTGGCGTGTGCATGCTCTGTCTGCACCGCCACCGCCGCCTCTCCCCCCACCCCCACCGGAGGTCCGAAGTGTCCGGCAGAAACGTGTACCGACGCAGTCGTGCCCTCGTGGCCTCGACCCTGGCCTTCACCGCGGCCGCGGCCGGGCTCTGGACCGGGCTCGGCGGCCTCTCGCCCGCCCAGGCGGCCGCGGCCGCCGTACCGAGCCCGGACCACGTGGTCGTCGTGGTCTTCGAGAACCACGCCTACAGCCAGGTGATCGGCTCATCCAGCGCGCCCTACATCAACTCGCTGAAGACCGGCGGCGCCAACCTCAGCCAGGCGTTCGCAGAGACCCACCCCAGCCAGCCGAACTACTTCGCCCTGTTCTCCGGCTCCACCCAGGGGATCACGGACGACAGCTGCTACACCCCCGGCTTCTCCTCGGCCGCCAACCTCGCCTCCGAACTGATCGCCGCCGGCCACACCTGGGCGAGCTACAACGAGACGCTGCCCAGCCAGGGTTCGACCACGTGCAGCAGCGGCACCTACGCCCGCAAGCACAACCCGTGGTTCGGGTTCAGCAACGTACCGACGTCGACCGCGAAGACCTTCACGCAGTTCCCGGCCGACTACACCACGCTGCCCGACGTCTCCTTCGTCGTCCCCAACCTGTGCAGCGACATGCACGACTGCTCGGTGGGGACCGGTGACACCTGGCTCAAGAACAACCTCGGCGCGTACGCCACCTGGGCGAAGACCCACAACAGCCTCCTCGTCGTCACCTTCGACGAGGACAACCGGCTCAGCGGCAACCGCATCCCGACGGTCCTCTACGGCCAGCCCGTGACGGCGGGTTCGTCCTCCTCCACCACCTACAACCACTACGACCTGCTGCGCACCCTGGAGGACTCGCAGGGCCTCACGACCCACGCGGGCAACGCGGCCTCCGCGAAGGACATCACCGGTATCTGGACGTCCTGACCCCGGGCCCTTGGACCCTTCGCCCGAAGGCGACGTCCCGACCCTCTGCCCGAAAGGCACGGCACCGGCATGACCGTCCGCACGCGCGTCCTGATCCTGCTCTCGGCGGCCGTCGCCCTCGCGGCGGTCGCGGCGGCCTCGGTGCTGCACGCGTCGGCGCGCGCGGAGCGCCGTAACCAGGCCGTGCCGGGCGGCCCGCGGATCACGTCCGGCACGGTCACCCTCACCGCCCCCGGCCGCATGGTCTTCCGCAACATGGCCTGGGGACCCCACCGGGACGAACTGACCACCGTCCCGGCGTCCGGCCCCTCGGGCCCCCGCACCGCGTCCGGCGTCAGGTGCCTGCGCTTCTACGCCGCCTCGGGCACGGGAGTGTGCCTCCAGGCGGTCCACGGAACGGTCTCGGACACCTACCGCGCGGTGATCCTCGACGCGCGTCTGCACACCAGGGCCCGCTACGCCGTCCCCGGCATCCCCTCCCGGGCCCGCGTCTCCCCGACCGGCCACCTCGCCGCGTGGACGGCGTTCGTCGGCGGCGACTCGTACGCGGGCACGGACTTCTCGACCCGGGCCGCGATCGTGGACACGCGGACGGGAAAGCTGATCCCGTCCCTGGAGTCCTTCCGGATCATCAAGGACGGTCACCCCTACCGCGCGGCGGACGTGAACTTCTGGGGCGTGACGTTCGCGCCGGACGACCGCACGTTCTACGCGACGCTGTCGACGAAGGGCCGTACCCACCTGGTCCGCGGCGACCTGCGCACCCGCACGGTGACGACCGTCCACGAGAACGTCGAATGCCCGTCCCTGTCCCCCGACGGCACCCGCGTCGCCTACAAGAAGCGCGTCGCGGGCCTGCCGAAGGACGCCCCCTGGCACCTGTACGTCCTGAACCTGCGCACCGGCCGCGAAACCCCGCTCGCCGAGCCCCGCAGCGTCGACGACCAGGTGGTCTGGCAGGACGCGCACACCCTCGTCTACGCCCTCCCCGGCGACTACGGCGCGGACCTGTACGCGCTCCCGGCGAACGGCACCGGAAGCCCCCACCGCGTCCTGACGGCGGGCGTCTCCCCCGCGTTCCTCCGGTGACTCAGAGGCCGTGGCGACGAACCCCGGAGGCCCGCTCCCGGCCGACTTCGAGTTCGGCCCAGACCGTCTTACGGGGAACGGGCCCGAGGTCGACACCCCAGCGGTCCGCGTACGCCTCCACCAGGAGCAGACCGCGGCCCGACTCGGCGTCCGGAGCGTCGCCCTGAGTGACGTGCGGCAGGCGTTCGCCCCGGGTGTCGGTCACCGCGATCCGGAGGGTGCCGGCACCGGACAGGGCGAGCGTCAGACGGAAGTCGCGCCCGGGGACACGGCCGTGGAGGACGGCGTTCCCGGCGAGCTCGGCGACGACCTGCGCGGCGGCGTCGAACGGCTGACCCCAGTCGGCCAGTTGCCGCTCGGTGAGCAACCGGGCCAGCCGGGCACCCCGGCGTGTGGACGAGAGCAGCACGGTGAACTGACGGGTGGCCAAGACGAGATCGGTGTTTTCGTGATTCACGTCACTCAGCGTGGCCACCCGCACCTACGCTGAACAGTGACGACGCCGGGACGCGGCGTCACTGTCCGGGTGCCGGCCGGCCTTTGTCCGGCCCGTACCCCGTGTCTGGCGCGGAGGCGGGCTGCATGGACCACGCGAACGATCCCGGCCGGGACAGCGGGACCGAGGACGACTCCGGGGCCGTACTCAAGGCGGTCGGCCGTCAGCTCAAGGCGTGGCGCGAGCGGGCCGGTCTGACGCAGGGCGAGCTGGGCACGGCGATCGGCTACGGCGAGGAACTGGTGTCGTCGGTCGAGCGCGGCCGCCGGGTGCCGAGACCGGAGTTCCTCGACAAGGCGGACGAGGTCCTGGACGCGGGCGGCATCATCGCGGCGATGAAGCGGGACGTGGCGGAGGCGCGGTACCCGAGGAAACTCCGGGATCTGGCCAAGCTGGAGGGTGAGGCGGTGGAGTTGGGGGCGTACAACGACTCGGTGATCCACGGCCTGCTGCAGACCGAGGAGTACGCGCGGGCACTGTTTCGCGCGAGGCGACCGCTCCTCGGCGAGGACGTCATCGAGCGTGAGGTGAGCGCTCGGATGGCCCGCCAGGAGATCATCGACCGGACGAAGACCGTCCCGGTCTTCAGCTTCGTGCAGGACGAGGTGGCGCTCCGCCGCAAGGTCGGAGGCAAGATGGTCCGGCGACGCCAGCTCGAACGGCTGCTGGAAGTGGGGCAGTTGCGCAACGTGGAGATCCAGGTGCTGCCCAGCGATCACGACGACCACGCGGGACTGACAGGCGGATTCCGCATCCTCAAGCTGCCCGGCGGGACCACCGTCGGATACACCGAGGTCCTGCACATCACCCGGCTCCTCTCGGACCCGAGGGAGGTGCAGTTCCTGGAAACGCACTATGGGAGCATCCGGGCGCAGGCTCTCACCCCACGGGAGTCACTCACCTTCGTCGAGAAAGTGCTGGGAGAGACATGAGCGTCGAGTCCGCCGCCGACGGCAGCACGCCGCTGAGGTGGTTCAAGAGCAGCTACAGCAGCGGCGAGCCCGGTTCCGACTGCGTCGAGATAGCCCCGACCCCCGGCATGGTCCGCGTCCGGGACTCCAAGGACCGGACGGGGTCCCAGCTCGCGTTCGGCAGGGCCCCGTGGGCCGATTTCGTGACCTACGCGTCCCGACGCTGACCCGGCTGCCCCTGCGCCGTACGCCGAAAGGAAGCGATGTGAGCGGCACCCCCGAAGAGGGTTCACGGCTGCCCTGGTTCCTCGCCTGGCTGGGTGTCGGCGCGACCGGCGGTCTGGGTCTGCTGACCATCCCCACCATCGGCGTGTACCTGCTGCTCGTCGCCCTCGCGGGCGCCTGCGCGGTGGCGCTGCGCCGCGGTGCGGCCGGCCTTCCCGGCCTGCTCGCCGGCGCCGGCCTGCCGCTGCTGTACGTGGCCTACCTCAACCGCCGGGGCCCCGGCGACGTCTGCACGACGACGGCGACCGGCCAGTCGTGCGTGGAGGAATGGAGCCCCTGGCTCTGGCTCACGGCCGGACTCACCCTCCTCCTGGCCGGAACCGCATGGTTCACCACGACCACCGGACGCCACCGCCCGAAGTGACGCACGGTTCGCCCCGCACACCACGGGGCCGACGGTCCACGACCGCCGGCCCCGTGCGCCGTATCCGCGGGAAAGGTCTCCCGACCCGCCCCTACAGCACCGGCAGATTCTTCCGCAGCTCGAACGCGGTGACCTCGCTGCGGTACTCCTCCCATTCCGACTTCTTGTTGCGCAGGAAGAAGTCGAAGACGTGCTCGCCGAGGGTCTCGGCGACCAGGTCGCTGCGTTCCATCAGGGTCAGGGCCTCGCCCAGGTTCTGCGGGAGGGGCTCGATGCCCATCGCGCGGCGCTCCGCGTCGGAGAGGGCCCAGACGTCGTCCTCGGCGCCCGGCGGGAGTTCGTAGCCCTCCTCGACGCCCTTGAGGCCGGCGGCCAGGAGCATCGCGTAGGCGAGGTACGGGTTGGCGCCGGAGTCGATGGAGCGGACCTCGATGCGGGCCGAGCCGGTCTTGCCGGGCTTGTACATCGGGACGCGGACCAGCGCGGAGCGGTTGTTGTGGCCCCAGCAGATGTACGAGGGGGCCTCACCGCCGGCGCCGGCGGTGCGCTCGGAGCCGCCCCAGATGCGCTTGTAGGAGTTCACCCACTGGTTGGTGACGGCGGAGATCTCCGCCGCGTGCTTCAGCAGGCCCGCGATGAAGGAGCGGCCGACCTTGGAGAGCTGGTACTCCGAGCCGGACTCGTAGAACGCGTTCCGGTCGCCCTCGAAGAGGGAGAGGTGGGTGTGCATACCGGAGCCGGGGTGCTCGCTGAACGGCTTCGGCATGAACGTCGCCTGGACGCCCTGCTCCAGCGCCACCTGCTTCATGACCAGGCGGAACGTCATGATGTTGTCGGCGGTGGAGAGCGCGTCGGCGTAGCGGAGGTCGATCTCCTGCTGGCCGGGGGCGCCCTCGTGGTGGGAGAACTCGACCGAGATGCCCATCGACTCCAGCATGGTGATCGCCTGGCGGCGGAAGTCCATGCCGATGTTCTGCGGGGTGTGGTCGAAGTAGCCGGAGTTGTCGGCGGGCGTCGGCCGGGAGCCGTCGAGCGGGCGGTCCTTCAGCAGGAAGAACTCGATCTCGGGGTGGGTGTAGAAGGTGAAGCCGAGGTCGGAGGTGCGGGCCAGGGCGCGCTTGAGGACGTAGCGGGGGTCCGCGAAGGACGGGGAGCCGTCCGGCATGAGGATGTCGCAGAACATGCGGGCGGTGCCGGGGGCCTCCGCGCGCCACGGCAGGACCTGGAAGGTGGACGGGTCGGGCTTGGCGATCATGTCGGACTCGTAGACCCGGGCGAAGCCCTCGATCGCCGAGCCGTCGAAGCCGATTCCCTCATCGAACGCCTGTTCGAGCTCGGCGGGGGCCACGGCGACGGACTTGAGGAAGCCCAGCACGTCCGTGAACCACAGCCGTACGAACCGGATGTCGCGCTCCTCCAGTGTCCGGAGCACGAACTCCTGCTGCTTGTCCATCTTCCGCTTCCCCATCCTTGCTGGTCAGGCCGCCGGTCTCCCGCACCACGGGAGGCGGTCGGGCACCTGAGCATCCCACCACAACACCATTTCGTGCGCGTTGCGCACCTTGATCGTCCGGCCGACCTCGGCGTGAACGCCTCACGTACGGCTGGTGGACCGCTCCGCAGCCCATCTTGCCTGCTCGGACCGACATCCGTAATGGGCGGCCCCCCCGAGTCCCGGCTTTACCCGTGCCCTCCCTACGAGAGGGACCCCTCCCGCATTACGATCAGCGGACCGATCGTCCAGATCGCCCCGACCGCCGTCCTGTCCCTTTCCCCAGAAGGACACACTCATGGGCTCCGCCAAGAAGACCGCCAGCGCGGCACGCAAGGCACGTATAGAGGAGATGCGCCGCGCCGAGCAGGCCCGCGAGCGCCGCAACCGGCTCCTCGTCGTCGCGGCCAGCGTGGTGGTCGTCGCCGGTCTCGTCGTCGGCGGTGTCCTCGTCGTCAGGTCGCAGAAGGACGACGGCACGGCGTCCGACGCGAAGACCTCGGGCCACTTCGTCACCGGCAAGGACGGCGTGAAGACCTGGAAGGGCACGCTGGGCCGCACCCACGTCACCAAGAAGGTCACGTACCCGACCGAGCCCCCGGTCGGCGGCGACCACAACCAGGTCTGGATGAACTGCAACGGGGACGTCTACGCCAAGGCCCTCAACAACATGAACGCCGTGCACTCCCTCGAACACGGCGCGGTGTGGGTGACGTACACCGACAAGGCGGCCAAGGCCGACGTCCAGGCGCTGGCGGCGAAGGTGAAGAAGACGCCGTACACGCTGATGAGCCCGGACGACAAGCAGGCCGACCCGATCATGCTGACCGCGTGGGGCCACCAGCGCACGGTGAAGAGCGCGAGCGACGCGAACGTGAACGCGTTCTTCGAGCAGTTCGTGCAGGGCAAGCAGACGCCCGAGCCGGGTGCCGCGTGCACGGGAGGGCTGTCCCAGTGAGGCACGCCGGCTGGATCGCGGGCACCGCGGCCGCGGCGCTCGTCGCGGCCGGCGCGGTGACCTACGCGGTCGCCGAGGACGACGGTTCGGGCGGCACCCCGTCGGCCGACTCCGCGGACGCCGGGTTCGCGCGGGACATGGCGGTGCATCACCAGCAGGCCGTGGAGATGTCGTACATCGTGCGCGACCGCACGAAGAACGCCGAAGTGCGGCGGCTCGCCTACGACATCGCGCAGACGCAGGCCAACCAGCGGGGCATGCTGCTGGGTTGGCTGGACCTGTGGGACCTGCCGAAGGTGTCGGCGCAAGCACCGATGACGTGGATGGACATGGGCGGCATGGCCTCCGGCAAGGACGGCTCGCTGATGCCCGGCATGGCGACCAACACGGAGATGAAGAAGCTGGACACGCTCGACGGCAAACAGGCCGAGGTGTTCTACCTCCAGCTCATGACGGACCATCACAAGGGCGGTATCCACATGGCCGAGGGCTGTGTCGCGCGGTGCACGGTCGGCGTGGAGAAGCGGCTCGCGCAGGGCATGGTGGACGCGCAGCAGTCGGAGATCGGCCTGATGGCGGACCTGCTCAAGAAGCGCGGGGCGGCGGCCCGGCCGTAGGGAGCCACCGGGCGGCCATAGGGTTTTCCCTAGAGTTCGCTGCCGTAACCGCCAAATCCGCCCTGGTTGCGGCCACTTGGGCTCTTCTTGGTCATTCCATTCCCCTGGCATGAACGGTTCATCGACAGAGTGACCCCGGGCGAGTGATCCACTCGCGCGACGAACCGCACACAGGGGGTTCCATGAGATCCAACCGCGCCACGATGCGCGCCGGGGTGAGCATGGCGGCCACACTGCCGATGCTCGCCGGCGCGCTGGCGCTCGGCATACCCGCCGCGCACGCCGCGGACACCCCGGGCCGGGACACGCTCGCGGGCACCAAGCCCGCCTGGGCCACGGCCAAGGCGGACAAGGGTGCGACCGCGAACGGTGCCCAGGTCTCGGCCCGGGTCTACCTCGCCGGCCGGGACGCCTCCGGCCTGGCCGCGTACGCGAAGGCCGTGTCGGACCCGAACTCGGCGGCGTACGGCAAGTACCTGAGCGCCGGACAGGCGCAGGCGCGCTACGGCGCGACCAAGGCGCAGGTCGCCGCGGTGAAGTCCTGGCTGGCGGCCGCCGGCCTGAAGGTCACCGGTGTCACCGAGCACTACGTCTCCGTCACCGGTGACGTGGCCGCCGCCGAGAAGGCGTTCGGCACCCAGCTGCACAACTACGCCAAGGGCTCGAAGACCTACCGCGCCCCGGCGAGGACGGCCTCCGCGCCGGACGCCCTGGACGGTGCCGTCCTGACGGTCACCGGCCTGGACAACGCGCCGCACAAGGCGACCCACAGCGACACGCTGCCCCCGCCGGACGCCGTGTTCAAGAACTCCGGGCCGTTCTCCTCGTACTTTGGCTCGAAGACCGCGACCACGCTGCCGGACGCGTACGGCAAGAAGATCCCGTACGCCGTCAAGGGCTACACCGGCAAGCAGCTGCGGGCCGCCTACGGCGCCGGCACGTACACGGGCAAGGGCGTCCGGGTCGCGATCACCGACGCGTACGCCTCGCCGACCATCGCCTACGACGCGGCCACGTACGCGAAGAAGCACGGTGACGCCGGCTGGAAGACCAAGCAGCTCACCCAGGTGCTGCCCGACGGCTACACCAAGACCGAGGAGTGCGGGGCGGCCGGCTGGTACGGCGAGGAGACCCTCGACGTCGAGGCCGTGCACGCGGTCGCGCCCGCGGCGAACGTCACGTACGTCGGGGCCGCCTCCTGCTACGACGACGCGCTGCTGGACTCGCTCAGCAAGGTGGTCGACGACCACCTCGCCGACATCGTGTCCAACTCGTGGGGCGACATCGAGGCCAACCAGACCCCGGACCTCGCCGCCGCCTACGACCAGGTCTTCCAGTTCGGCGCGGTCGAGGGCATCGGCTTCTACTTCTCCTCCGGTGACAACGGCGACGAGGTCGCCAACACCAAGACGAAGCAGGTCGACACCCCGGCCAACTCGGCGTGGGTGACGGCGGTCGGCGGTACCTCGCTGGCGGTCGGCAAGGGCGACAAGTACCTGTGGGAGACCGGCTGGGGCACCGAGAAGGCGGCCCTGTCGGACGACGGCAAGAGCTGGACCAACTTCCCCGGCGCCTTCACCTCGGGCGCGGGCGGCGGCACCAGCAAGACGGTCGCCGAGCCCTTCTACCAGAAGGGTGTCGTCCCCAACGCGCTCGCCACGGCCAACAGCGCCGCCGGCAACCGCGTGGTCCCGGACATCTCCGCGATCGCCGACCCGAACACCGGCTTCAAGGTCGGCCAGACGCAGACCTTCCCGGACGGGTCCGCGCAGTACAGCGAGTACCGGATCGGCGGCACCTCGCTCGCCGCCCCGGTGATCGCGGCGGTGCAGGCCCTGGCCCAGGAGGCGCACGGCGGCAAGGCGATCGGTTTCGCCAACCCGACGATCTACGCCAAGTACGGGTCGAAGGTCTACCACGACGTGACGGACAACCCCACGGGCTCCCCGCTCGCGGTGGCGCGCGTCGACTTCGCCAACGCCTTCGACGCGGCCGACGGTCTGCTGACCTCCGTCCGCAGCCTGGGCAAGGACAGCTCGCTGTCGGCGGTCAAGGGATACGACGACGTCACCGGCGTGGGCACGCCCGCGGGCGGCTACGTCGAGTCGTTCCGCAAGCACTGATCCGGCGCTGACGCGAACGGGGTGGCGTGAGGTCCTGACCTCACGCCACCCCATCGCGTCGTATTGACGATTACACTGGGCGGCGTGCCTCAACTACGTCTCGCCCTGAACCAGATCGACTCGAGCGTCGGCGACCTCGCCGGGAACACCGAGACGATCGTCCGCTGGACCCGGCACTCCGCCGAGCAGGGAGCGCACCTCGTGGCGTTCCCCGAGATGGCGCTGACCGGGTATCCCGTGGAGGACCTGGCCCTGCGCTCGTCCTTCGTGACGGCGTCCCGCACGGCCCTGCGGGGCCTGGCCGGCCGCCTCCGCGACGAGGGCTTCGGGGAGCTGCCGGTGATCGTCGGCTACCTCGACCGGTCCGAGACCGACCAGCCGAAGTACGGCCAGCCGGCCGGCGCCCCGCGCAACGCGGCGGCGGTGCTGCACCGCGGCGAGGTGGTCCTCACCTTCGCCAAGCACCACCTGCCGAACTACGGCGTCTTCGACGAGTTCCGCTACTTCGTGCCCGGCGACACGCTGCCGGTCGTCCGCGTGCACGGCGTCGACGTGGCGCTCGCGATCTGCGAGGACCTGTGGCAGGACGGCGGCCGGGTGCCGGGGGCGCGCGCCACCGGGGCCGGGCTGCTTCTCTCCGTCAACGCCTCGCCGTACGAGCGCGACAAGGACGACACCCGGCTGGAACTGGTCCGCAAGCGGGCCCAGGAGGCCGGCTGCACCACCGCCTACCTCGCCATGATCGGCGGCCAGGACGAGCTGGTCTTCGACGGCGACTCGATCGTGGTGGACCGGGACGGCGAAGTGATCGCGCGGGCCCCGCAGTTCTCCGAGGGGTGCGTGGTCCTCGACCTGGAACTGCCGGCCGCCTCGCCCGAGGCGCCCACCGGCGTGGTCGCCGACGGACTGCGCATCGACCGCGTGGTGCTGTCCGAGGACCCGCTGCCGCCGTACGAGGCGGAGGTCGCGGGCGGCTACGCGGAGCGCCTCGACGACGACGAGGAGGTCTACTCGGCGCTGGTCGTGGGCCTGCGCGCGTACGTCGCGAAGAACGGCTTCACGTCGGTGCTGATCGGCCTGTCCGGGGGCATCGACTCGGCGCTGGTGGCCGCGATCGCCTGCGACGCGGTGGGCGCGCGGAACGTGTACGGCGTGTCGATGCCGTCGAAGTACTCCTCGGACCACTCCCGGGGCGACGCGGCGGAGCTGGCGCGCCGCACCGGCCTCAACTTCCGCACCGTCTCCATCGAGCCGATGTTCGACGCGTACATGGGCGCGCTGGGCCTGTCCGGCCTGGCGGAGGAGAACCTCCAGTCCCGGCTGCGCGGCACGCTGCTGATGGCCCTGTCCAACCAGGAGGGGCACATCGTCCTCGCGCCCGGCAACAAGTCGGAGCTGGCGGTGGGCTATTCGACGCTGTACGGCGACTCGGTGGGCGCCTACGGCCCCATCAAGGACCTGTACAAGACGTGGGTCTTCCGGCTCGCCGAGTGGCGCAACCGGGCGGCGGCCGAGCGTGGGCACACCCCGCCCATCCCCGAGAACTCCATCACGAAGCCACCGAGCGCGGAACTGCGCCCCGGCCAGGTGGACACGGACTCCCTGCCGGACTACCCGGTCCTGGACGCGATCCTCGACCTCTACGTCGACCACGACAAGGGCGCCGACGAGATCGTCGCCGCCGGCTTCGATGCCGCCCTCGTCGCCAGGATCCTGCGCATGGTCGACACCGCCGAGTACAAGCGCCGCCAGTACCCCCCGGGCACCAAGATCTCCGCCAAGGGCTTCGGCAAGGACCGCCGCCTGCCGATCACGAACGGCTGGCGGGAGTCGGCGTGAGGGCCTCCGTGTTGACCTCGGCCTTGTCCCAGTAGCGCCGCTTGGGCTCGAAGAAGATCACCGGGTCGTCGCTCTGGATGGCCTGCTGCATCATCCAGTAGGCGTCCTCCGCGTTCGACGGGGCGCCTCAGCCTCTGCCGAGGGGGCTGACGCAGCCTCGCCGGCGGCGGCTCACTTCAGCCCCTCCGGCGGGGCTCACTTCAGCCCCGTCCGGCGTGTGCTCATTTCAGCCCCTCCGGCGTGCTCATTTCAGCCCCTCCGGCGTTTGAGGAGCGGGGGCCAGGGGGCAGAGCCCCCACATCCAGCCCCTCCGGCGGTTGAGGAGCGGGGGCCAGGGGGCGGAGCCCCCACATCCAGCCCCTCCGGCGGTTGAGGAGCGGGGGCCGGGGGGCAGAGCCCCCAAACCCAGCCCCCGGCGCCTGACGAACGGGCCCCAGGGCGGAGCCCCCCGCACCGACCCCTCAGTGGTGCAGCGCCTCAGACGCCCGCGGGACATGCCCCGCGACCACCCGCGCGCCCCGCGGAGCGACCCGCGGAGCGACCCGCCGCCGGTCCACGACAGCCGCCGCCCCGGCGACCGCGAGCCCGAGCACGGCCAGCACAGCCCCGGCCACCGCGGGGGACGTCACCCCGAAGCCCCCGGCGAGCGCGAGCCCGCCGATCCACGCACCCCCGGCGTTGGCCAGGTTGAACGCGGCCTGGTTGGCGGAGGACGCCAGCGACGGCCCCGCCGCGGCCTTCTCCATGACCATCAGCTGCAGCGGCGAGCCGGTGACGAACGCGGCCGTGCCGAGCAGGACGACGCCGAGCGCCGCGCTCCACTGGGTGGCCATCAGGACCGGGAACAGGGCGAGTACGGCGGCCAGCGAGATCAGGCCGGCGAACAGGGTGGCCCGCATCGCGTGGTCGGCGAGGCGTCCGCCCAGCAGGTTGCCGGCGGTGGCGCCGACCCCGAACAGGGCCAGCAGGAGGGTGACGCTGCCGTCGGCGTACCCGGCGGCGTCGGTGAGCATGGGCGTGATGTAGCTGTACGCGGCGAACAGCGCGCCGAAGCCCGCGACGGTCGTACCGAGCGCCAGCCAGACGGGCAGCGACCGCAGCGCGGCCAGCTCTCCGCGGAGCCCCGCGGCGGGGGCGTGCGCGTGGTCGTGCGGGATCAGCAGGGCCAGCGACGCGATCGCGGCCAGGCCGATGGCGCCGACGCCGAGGAAGGTGGCGCGCCAGCCGAGGTGCTGGCCCATGAGGGTGGCGACGGGGACGCCCGCGACGTTGGCGACGGTGAGGCCGAGGAACATCAGGGACACCGAGCGGGCCTTGCGCTCGGGCGCGACCATCGTGGTGGCGACCACGGCGCCGACGCCGAAGAAGGCGCCGTGCGGCAGACCACTCAGGAAGCGCGCGGCCAGCAGCCAGTGGTAGTCGGGCGCGAGGGCCGAGAGCGCGTTGCCGACCACGAACAGCACCATCAGCGCGATGAGGACCGTACGGCGGGACATGCGCGAGGTGACCGCGGCGAGCAGCGGCGCGCCGATCACCACGCCCAGCGCGTACGCGGACACCAGGTGGCCGGCGACGGGGATCGAGATGTGCAGGTCGGCCGCGACGTCGGGCAGGAGGCCCATCATCACGAACTCGGTCGTACCGATGCCGAAGGCGCCCACGGCGAGGGCGAGCAGGGCCAGGGGCATGAGGGGGCCTTTTGCCTTTCGAAAGAGAGCGGTGTTCCGTACATGAAGCCGTTGCTTATGTTCACGTACGGAACAAAGCCTCTCAGGCCCAGTATTCCGTGAGGTCGACCAGGGGTTGCCGCTCTGTGTCGGCACGCCGCTGAGGTGCGGTTTTACGAGGAGGATGTGGCCACGTTCACACGGGCCGCGACCGGCAGGTGGTCACTGCCCGTCTGCGGCAGGGTCCACGAACTCACCGGCTCGATGCCCTTCACCATGATCTGGTCGATGCGCGCCATCGGGAACGACGCCGGCCAGCTGAACCCGAAGCCGCTGCCCGCCGCGCCCTGCGTGGAGCGCATCTGCGCGGTCACGGCGTTGAGCGAGCGGTCGTTCATCGTGCCGTTGAGGTCGCCGAGCAGCACGACCCTCGTGACCTTCTCGTGCGCGATCGCCTCGCCGAGGGCGTCCGCGCTCTTGTCGCGCTGCCGGGCCGTGAACCCGGCCTCCAGCTTCACCCGCACCGACGGCAGGTGGGCGACGTACACCGCGACCTGCCCGGCGGGCGTGGTCACCATGGCGCGCATCGCCCGGGTCCAGCCCAGCTTGATGTCCACCGACCGCACACCGGTCATCGGGTACTTGCTCCACAGGCCGACCGTGCCCTGCACCGAGTGGTACTTGTACGTCGGCGCCAGCGCCTTCTCGTACACCGGCACCGCCGAAGCCGTCAGTTCCTCCAGGGCCAGCACGTCGGCACCGGACGCGGCGACGCTCCGGGCGGTCCCGGAGGGGTCCGTGTTGTCGGCGTTGACGTTGTGCGTGGCCACCGTGAGGTCGCCGCCGGTGCCGCCCGCCTTGTCGGTGAGGAGGCCGCCGAAGAGGTTCAGCCACACGACCGTCGGCAGCAGCACCGCGATCAGCGCGGTCGCGGACTTGCGGACGAAGGCGAGGACGATCAGCACCGGCACGACGACGCCCACCCACGGCAGGAACGTCTCGATGAGGCTGCCGAGGTTGCCGATCCGGTTGGGGATCTGCGCGTGCAGCAGCATCACCAGCGCGATCAGGACGGCGAAGGAGGCGAGGACCAGGCCGCGGCGCCAGATCCGGCGGTCACCGCGCCAGCCGGCGAACAGGTTTCTCAGCAGGCTCCGGATCCGGGCTCCCGGACGCTCGGGCCCTGAACCGCCGTTGTCCGTCTCCGCCATGAATGCCTGCTGCGCCATACCGTCGCCTCACTGCTTGCCCTGCGCACCGATCTCCCCCTGTGCCTACGACCCTAGGGGATGATCGGTTCCGTTCTCGCCGCCCCTCGACGGCCGTACGGGCACCAGGACGAACAAGTCGGGCCTTCGAGTTCCGTCGGCGCGGGCACCTGCGGGCGTCTGTGACGAAACGCGCACATTCGCACCGGGAGTTGCCGGGTGTCGCGGGGAGTTGCGCGTGCGCCGGCCGGGGCCGCTACCGGGAGGGTCCGCCCGCGGGCGGACTGACGGGCCGTAGCCCTTCGAGCAGGGTGTCGACGATCTGTTCGGCGAGCCCGTCCGGGAGTTCGGCGTCCGGGCGCAGGACGGCGCGGACGAGCATCGGCCCGACGAACAGGTCGTTGAGGAGTTCGACGTTGACGTCGTCGCGCAGTTCGCCGTTGGCCTGTCCGCGGCGCAGGACTTCGAGGCCGAGCCGCTGCCGGGGGGCGACGACGGTGTTCTGGTACGCGGCCCAGATCTTGGGGCTGCTCTTCATCTGGGCGTAGACGCCGTGCAGGATGGCCGACCGGCGGCTGAGCACGCCGCGCTGCCGCAGCGACTCCAGCAGGACCACCAGGTCGGCGCGCATGGACGTGCCGGTGAGCTGCGGGTCGTCGGGCTCGGCGGAGCGCAGGAGGTCGACGAGGAGCTCCTCCTTGCCGTTCCAGCGGCGGTAGATGGTGGCCTTGCCGACGCCGGCGGTACGGGCGATGCGCTCGATGGAGAGTTCCGCGAGCGGCACACCGTCCTCCATGAGTTTCATCGCGCCTTCCAGGATGGCGCGTTCCACGGCCTCGCTGCGGGGCCGTCCCTTGCTCGGGCCGACTCGGGAGGTCCGGTTCTCGGCGGGGCTCACTGTGCTCCGTCCCTTCCTTTCGCTGGAGGACGCGGTTGAACGCCGGGGGAGGATTCTCCCCCGGCGCCGGCGTCGCCGGACGACCGGCGGGCCTCACTCCCCCGCGGTGACCACCAACTCCTCCTGGTCGCTGTCCTGCTGGGGGGCGGGCGGCTTGCCCGGCAGGAAGAGGGCGACGACCACCGTGCCGACGACGGCGACGCCGGCTCCCCACAGCGCCGTGACGTGCATGGCGTGCAGGAACGCGTCGTTGGCCGGGCCGACCAGGGCCTGGCCGCGCGGGCCGAGCTTCTCGGCGACGCCGAGGGTGGCCTCGATGGACTCGCCGGCGGTGTGCCGCAGCCCCGCGGGGACCGGGCCCAGCTTGCCCTCGATGCCGTTGCGGTACGCGGTCGACAGGACCGAGCCGAGGACGGCGATGCCGAGCGCTCCGCCCAGCTGGCGGAAGGTGTTGCTGAGGGCGGAGGCGGAGCCGGCCTTCTCCCGGGGCAGGGCCTGCATGATGACGACGCTGGTCGGCGTCATGATGTGCGCCATGCCGGTGCCCATGAGGAAGAAGATGACCTCCAGGAGCCAGATCGGGGTGTCCGCGTCCAGGATGGCGAACGCGGCGAGCATCGCGGCGATGAGCGCCATGCCCGCGGTGGTGGTGGCCCGGTTGCCGAAGCGGTCGACGAGCAGGCGGGCCCGCGGCGCGAAGATCATCTGGGCGGCGGCCAGCGGCAGCATCAGCAGACCGGTCTGCAGCGGCGAGTAGCCGCGCACGCTCTGGGTGTAGAAGACCGAGAAGAAGGTCACGCCCATCAGCGCGAAGAAGACCAGGGCGATGGCGGCGATCGCGGCCGAGAACACCTTGTTCTTGAAGTAGGTGACGTCGATCGAGGGGTGGTCGCTGCGCTTCTCGAAGACGACGAAGCCGACGAGCACGGCGAGACCCGCGCCGATGGTCGCCATGACCTTCGGGTCGGTGAAGTCGGCGAGCTGGCCGCCCTTGATGATGCCGTAGACGAGCAGGACCAGGCCGATTACGGACAGCACGACACCGACGGGGTCGACGCGGCCCGGCCTCGGGTCACGGGAGTCGGGCACCAGCCACACCATCAGTCCGAGCGCCAGGAGCACGATCGGCAC
Organism: Streptomyces sp. NPDC005574; assembly: GCF_040605435.1. Classification (NCBI taxonomy): domain Bacteria; kingdom Bacillati; phylum Actinomycetota; class Actinomycetes; order Kitasatosporales; family Streptomycetaceae; genus Streptomyces; species Streptomyces sp. NPDC005574. The sequence goes on along the minus strand of NZ_JBEXCW010000027.1, from coordinate 21,229 downwards.
GTTGATGAGGAAGACCGAGCCCCACCAGAAGTGGCCGAGGAGCAGACCGCCGGTGATGGGGCCGATGGCGATGGCGAGCCCGACCCCGCCGGCCCAGATGCCGATGGCCTTCGGCTGCTCGTCGCGCTCGAAGACGTTCATGAGGACGGCGAGGGTGGCCGGCATCACGAAGGCGGCGCCGAGGCCCATCAGCGCGCGGAAGGCGATGAGCTCGTCGGGGCTGCCGGAGAAGGCGGCGAGGGCGGAGCCGACCCCGAACACGGCGAGGCCGCCGAGCAGGACCTTCTTGCGGCCCAGCCGGTCGCCGAGCAGGCCGGCGGTGAAGAGCAGGCCCGCGAAGACGAGGGTGTAGGCGTTGATCGCCCACTCCAGCTCGCTCTGCGTGGCGCCCAGACCGGTCGGCGCGGGCGTCGAGATGGTCTTGATCGCGACGTTCAGGATCGAGTTGTCGAGCACCACGATGAGCAGGCTCAGCATCAGGACGCCGAGAATCGCCCAGCGACGGCGGTGCACCGCTTCCGAGATCGTGGAGGCGGCAGGGGCAGGTGTACTCATGGCGTCGAGTTTAGGGCAATTACGATACGAGACCGATCCGTATCGGAAATCCTTTACCGAGGTCTTACACAGCGGGACGGGAAATCCGTCACACCGGGGTCCCCTAGCCGTCCCTGGCACGAGGTGCCACCATGGACGTGATCCGGGGACGCCGTCAGGGCGCCTCGAGATGACGAAGGAGCCGTTGCAATGACGCAGCTTTCGGCTGCCCAGACCAAGCCCTCCGACGGCAGCAAGGCGCTGTACGGGGGCAAGGGCACACGCCGCATCACGGTCCGCGACATCGCCCTCGCCAAGGAACGCGGCGAGAAGTGGCCCATGCTCACCGCCTACGACGCGCTGACCGCGTCCGTCTTCGACGAGGCCGGCATCCCGGTGCTCCTGGTCGGGGACTCGGCGGGCAACTGTCACCTCGGGTACGAGACCACCGTGCCCGTCACCATGGACGAGATGACCATGCTGTCCGCCGCGGTCGTCCGCGGCACCCAGCGCGCCCTGATCGTCGGCGACCTCCCCTTCGGTTCCTACCAGGAGGGCCCGGTGCAGGCGCTGCGCTCGGCGACCCGGCTGGTCAAGGACGCCGGTGTCGGGGCGGTGAAGCTGGAGGGCGGCGAGCGCTCGCACGAGCAGATCCGTCTGCTGGTCGAGTCCGGCATCCCGGTGATGGCGCACATCGGCCTGACCCCCCAGTCCGTGAACGCGATGGGCTACCGCGTCCAGGGGCGTGGCGAGGAGGCCGCGCAGCAGCTGCTGCGGGACGCGAAGGCCGTGCAGGACGCGGGCGCGTTCGCCGTCGTCCTGGAGCTGGTCCCCGCGGAGCTGGCCGCCGAGGTCACGCGCGTGCTGCACATCCCCACGGTCGGCATCGGCGCGGGCTCCGAGACCGACGCGCAGGTCCTCGTCTGGACCGACATGCTCGGCCTCACCGGCGGGCGGGTGCCGAAGTTCGTGAAGCAGTACGCCGACCTGCGCGAGGTGATGGGCGGCGCGGCGAAGGCGTTCGCGCAGGACGTCGTCGGCGGTACGTTCCCGTCGGAGGAGCACTCCGTCCACTGAGCCACCGCGGCACCACACAGCCCCGCCGATCTTCCCCCGTCGGCGGGGCTGTCGCGTCTCCCGCGCGGCGGGACACCGCTCGTCGGCCGTGTCGGCGGCCTGTCGGTGGACCCGGAGCGCCGTAGGCGGCCTGTCGGTCGTTTGTCGGCGGGTTGTCGGTGGGCCCTGGCACCGTCATCGGCATGACGCGAATCGACAACAACGCCGACGGAGTGGCCGTCTCCGTGCGGGGGCTGGTCAAGCACTACGGCGAGACCAAGGCGCTGGACGGCGTCGACCTGGACGTCCGTGAGGGCACCGTGATGGGTGTGCTCGGCCCGAACGGGGCCGGCAAGACCACCCTGGTGCGCATCCTCTCCACCCTCCTGGTCCCGGACGCCGGGCAGGCCACCGTGGCCGGCTACGACGTCCTGCGGCAGCCGCGGCAGCTGCGCCGGGTGATCGGGCTGACCGGACAGTACGCCTCCGTGGACGAGAAGCTCCCCGGCTGGGAGAACCTGTACATGATCGGGCGGCTGCTCGACCTGCCCCGCAAGGAGGCCCGCGCCCGCGCCGACGAGCTGCTGGAGCGCTTCTCCCTCACCGAGGCCGCCAAGCGCCCGGCGTCGACGTACTCCGGCGGTATGCGGCGCCGGCTCGACCTGGCCGCCTCCATGATCGGGCGGCCCGCCGTCCTCTACCTCGACGAGCCGACCACCGGCCTCGACCCGCGCACCCGCAACGAGGTGTGGCAGGAGGTCAAGCGCATGGTCGGGGACGGCGTGACCGTGCTGCTGACCACCCAGTACATGGAGGAGGCCGAGCAGCTCGCCTCCGAGCTGACCGTCGTCGACCACGGCAAGGTCATCGCCGGCGGCCGCATCGAGGACCTGAAGGCGAAGGTCGGCGGCCGCGCCCTGCGGGTCCGCCCGGCCGACCCGCTCCAGCTGCGCCCGCTCGCCGCCGCCCTCGACACGCTCGGCATCACCGGGCTCGCCACCACCACCGTGGACGTGGAACGCGGGGACGTGCTCGTGCCGATCCTCAGCGACGAACAGCTGACCGCCGTCGTCGGCGCGGTCACCGCGCGGGGCATCACCCTCGCCTCCATCACCACCGAACTCCCCAGCCTGGACGAGGTGTTCCTGTCCCTCACCGGCCACCGCGCCTCGGCCCCGCAGGACACCACGCCCGCTCTCGACCGCGAGGAGGTCGCCGTATGAGCGCCGCCACTCTCACCCCCGCCGGCTCCCAGGCCGACGCGCCCATCTCGCCGCGCGCCCATCTGCGGCACACCGGCGCGCTGATCCGCCGCAACCTGCTGTGGATCCGGCAGGACCCGGAGTCGATGTTCGACGCCATCCTGTTCCCGGTCATCTTCACCCTGCTGTTCGTGTACGTCTTCGGCGGTTCCATCGGGCAGTCACTCGGCGGCGGCCAGGAGGCCTACGTCCAGTACGTCGTGCCCGGACTGATGGCCATGATGGGCATGAACATGGCCCAGGGCGTGGGCACGGGCTTCAACACGGACTTCAACAGCGGGGTCATGGACCGGTTCCGGTCCCTGCCGATCGGGCGCGGCTCCGTGCTGTTCGCGAAGATCGCCGTGGAACTGATGCGGATGCTCATCGCGACCGCCGTACTGATGGTCATCGGCGTCCTGGTCGGCTTCCACATCACCAACTGGGCGGGTCTGCTGGCCTCCGTCGGCCTGTCCGCGGTGTTCGGCTCCGCCCTGATGTGGGTGTTCCTCACCCTCGGCGTGATCATGAAGAGCGCGCAGTCCGTGCAGGCGATGGGCTTCCTGGTGCTGATGCCGCTCCAGTTCGGCTCCTCCATCTTCGCGCCGACCCGGTCCATGCCCGGCTGGCTGCAGAACTTCACCGACTACAACCCGCTGTCCTCGCTCGCCGACGCGGCGCGCGGACTGATGGTCGGCGGCCCGGTCGCGCACGGGCTGTGGGTGACCCTCGGCTGGTCGGTGGCGCTCACCGCGGTGATGGCGCCGGTCGCCATCCACAAGTTCCGCACCAAGAGCTGACCGGCACGCGCGTGCCGTGCGCCGGCGGGCGTCAGACCAGGGCGGTGGCCTCCTCCACGGAGAGGCCGCCGCCCTCCGCGTACGCGGCCTCGTACGCCTGGTCGCCGAGCACCGCGCGGGCCGCGGCCTCGGCCCGGGTGCGCACCTCGCGCTCCAGCGCCGAGGACACGTACGACGGCGGCAGGTCCGCGTCGGCCGCGCCCACGCACAGGGCGGCGTCCCGGGCGCGGCTGCCGCCGTCGGCACCGGCCAGCGCCAGCGCGGCGATGGCGAGATACCCGGGGCGCATATGGGGCGCTATCGCCCGCGACAGCGGGTCGGCGGCCCGCTCCAGCGCCTGCCGGATCTTGGTGAGGGCCTCCTCGTGGCATTCGTCGGCCGCGTCCAGCGCGGCTTCCGCGCCCAGGATGATCGAGTCGAAGAGGACGAACATCGCGATCGAGAACTCCTCCCGCAGCAGGCGCACCTGCTCGCGGGCCTCGGCGATCCGGCCGGTGATGCCGAGGCGGGCCGCGAGGAACAGCCGGGCCGCGGACACCGCCTCGCTAGCCGGGCCGGTCCGCTCGGCGATCACCCCGCGCAGCAACGCCTCGCCCCGCTCGAACTCACCGGCCTCCAGGAGGGCGCTGCCGAGCCGGGCGGTGAGCACGCCCTGCTGGGCGCGGGCGCCGAGCCGTCCGGCGCACTCCCGCGCGGCCTCGTAGTCGGCGGCGGCGGCAACGTACCGGCCCTGGCGTTCGTGGGCCTCGCCGCGCGCGGAGAGGGCCTCGGCGGTGCCCCACAGGTCTCCGATGCGCCGGTAGATCTCCAGTGACTCGTCCGCGTCACGGGCGGCGTCCCCGGCCCAGTCGCTGCGGTTGGCGAGGAGGTTGGCGCGCATGTGCAGGCTCGCGGCGAGCTCCCACTCGTAGCCGGGGGCGCTGCGGGTGGTGTCGACGCTGCCGTCGATGATGGCGCGGAGCCGGTCCATGTCGCCGGTCAGGATCACCGCGAAGAACCACAGGGAGCCCGGGCTGCGGCAGGCCTGCGGAAGCCCGGGCGCGTAGGTGCCCGCGATGACCTTCAGCTTCTCCTGCGCCCGCGGGTTCTGCCATGCCTCCAGGTCGGTGTCCATGCAGGCGAGATGGACCAGGTGGACACCGCGCCGGGCCTCCTGGAGGAGCTCGCCGGTCCAGGGGAAGGGCACCTCCGTGCAGCGCTCCCACACGGGCGGGGCGAGGCGGGCCGGCGGGGTGAAGGGGTCGGGGCCGAGGGCCTGCACCTCCAGGGACCAGTTGCGGGCCTCGATGCGCAGGTCGCGCATCTGCCAGTACCAGGCGAGGGACAGCACCAGGCACAGGCCCTCCTGTTCGTCGCGCAGCGCGACGGCGCGGCGCAGCGCGGTGCGCACGTTCTCGTACTCGCGCTGCAGCCGCCCGATGGCGGCGAGTTGCTCGGAGCCGCGCAGCAACGGGTCGGTGACGCGGGCGAGTTCGCGGTAGTACGTCAGATGCGCGCGTTCGGCGTCGGCACGCCGGCCGGCCTCGTCCAGCCGCTCCCCCGCGTACTCCGCGACGGTCTCCAGGAGCCGGTAGCGCATCTCGCCCTCGGGCCCCTGGTCCGCCGAAGGGGCGGCCACCACAAGGGACTTGTCGACCAGGGAACCGAGCACCTCCAGGGCGACTGGTCCGCACACGGCCTCGGCGGCGGCCAGGTCGCAGCCGCCCGCGAACACCGACAGCCTGCGCAGGACGTCGCGTTCGTCCTCGTCGAGCAGTTCCCAGGACCAGTCCACGACGGCCCGCAGCGTCTGCTGGCGGGGCAGGACGGTACGGCTGCCGGAGGTGAGCAGCCGGAAGCGGTCGTCGAGCCGGTCGGCGATCTGCCGCGGTGTGAGCATCCGCAGCCGGGCGGCGGCCAGTTCGATGCCGAGGGGCAGTCCGTCGAGGCGGCGGCAGATCTCCGCGGCCGCCTCCGGATCGTCCTCGAGGCGGAAACCGGGCCGGGCGGCGGCTCCCCGGTCGGCGAGCAGCCGCAGCGCGACCGGCTCGGGCAGCGGCTCCACCGGGCGCAGCAACTCCCCCGGCACACCGAGGGGTTCACGGCTGGTGGCCAGCACGGTCAGACCGGGACAGCGTTCGAGGAGTTCCTCGACGAGCCGGGCGGCGGCCTCGACGACGTGCTCGCAGTTGTCCAGGACGACCAGCATCCGGCGTCTGCCGCAGTGCTCGGCGAGCCGGTCGACGGGCCGGTCGTGGCGGTCTGCCCCCGCGCGCATCGCCTCGGCGCCGGCGCCGTACAGGACGGTCTCGCGGGCGCCCACGGCGGTGAGCACGGCCTCCGGTACGGCGTCGGGATCGTCCACGGGCGCGAGTTCGGCCAGCCACACCCCGTCCCGGGCCGCGTCCCCCGCGGTCTCGGCGGCCTCCTGCGACAACCTCGTCTTCCCGGCGCCGCCGGGTCCGAGCAGGGTGACGAGCCGGGCGGCCGTGAGATCCCCCCGGATGGCCTCGATGTCGGCCTCCCGGCCCACGAAGGAGGTCAGGCGGGCACGCAGGTTGCCGGGCGGCGGAACGGGGACTTCCGGCCCCCCCGCCCCGGCCTCTCCCGCCCCTCCGGTCCCGGGTCCCGGCCGTGCTGCCGGTCGCCCTGCCGGCGCGTCGCCCGAGCCGAGCAACTGGCCGTGCAGCTCCCGCAGTTCGGGTCCCGGGTCGGAGCCGAGGCGGTCGGCGAGCGAGCGGCGTACGTCCTCGTAGGCGGCCAGCGCCTCCGCCGCACGGCCCGCGTCGCGCAACGCGCGCAGCCTGAGCGCCTGGAGGGGCTCGTCCAGCGGGTGGGCGTCGCACAGCGCGGTCAGCTCGGGCAGGGACTGGTCGGCGTGCCCGAGGGCGAGGGCGGCCGCGTGACGGGTGCGCAGGGCTGCCAGGCGCCGGGTCTCCCAGCGGGCCGCCTCAAAGGCACGGTCGGGCAGGTCGGCGAGGACCGGGCCGCGCCACAGGGCGAGGGCGTCGTCGAGGACGACGGCCGCCTTCGCGGGGTCGCCGTCGGCCAGGGCGCGGGTGCCCTCACCGGCCAGGCGCTCGAAGCGGTACAGGTCGATGTCGTCGGCCGGGGCGGTCAGGCGGTAGCCGCCGTCCGCGGAGGCGACGGCGTCCGCGCCGAGGGTCCTGCGCAAGCGGCCGACCAGCGCCTGGAGCGCGCCGGTGGCGTCGGCGGGCGGTTCGTCCCGCCACACCTCGTCGACCAGGAGACGCGCGGGCACGGTCCGGCCGGGCCGCAGGGCGAGCACGGCCAGCAGCGCACGCAGCCGCGCCCCGCCGACCGGGACGGCCGTGCCGTCGGGGCGAAGTGCCTGGGTGGTGCCGAGGATGCGGTAGCGCACGGGGTCCATTGTCTCCGTTGGCGTCGGGACCGGTCACGGGGTTGGGGCGGTCGGCGGGTCCTGCCGGGACGAAGCCGCGTGGTGCCGGACGCGGTGCGACCGGTCCCCGCGCTGCCGCAGCCGGTCACAGCCGGGCCGAAGCCTCCCAGCTTTCCCGGAACCCCCGGGCCACCGCGAGACGTTTTCCTGACGCGCCCGGTACGGTCGGGCAGTCCCGCCGCGTGTCCGAGAGTCCAGGGAGCCCCATGACCACCGCCACCACCCGCCACAGCGACCGGAGGGTCAGCCCCGTCTTCCTGGGGATCATGGCTGTCACGGCGGTGACCGGCTGGGCCACCTGGACCGGGTTCGCCGCGCAGCCGGGCGTCGCCGTGTTCCTGTTCGTGACGGCTGCCTGGATCGTCTCCCTGTGCCTGCACGAGTACGCGCACGCGCGCACCGCCCTGCACAGCGGCGACATCTCCGTCGGCGGGAAAGGCTACTTGACGCTCAACCCGCTCAAGTACACCCACGCCCTGCTGAGCATCGTCCTGCCGGTGATCTTCGTGATCATGGGCGGGATCGGTCTGCCGGGCGGGGCGGTGTTCATCGAGCGCGGCCGGATCCAGGGCCGCTGGAAGCACAGCCTGATCTCGGCGGCCGGACCGCTGACGAACGTGCTGTTCGCGGTGGCGTGCACGGCGCCGTTCTGGCTGCACGCGCTGGACGGGGTGCCGCGGGACTTCCGCTTCGCGCTGGCGTTCCTGGCACTGCTCCAGGTCACGGCGGCGCTGCTGAACTTCCTGCCGGTCCCGGGCCTGGACGGCTACGGCGTCATCGAACCCTGGCTGTCGTACAGCGTGCGGCGGCAGGTGGAGCCGTTCGCGCAGTTCGGCCTGCTGTTCGTGTTCGCCCTGCTGTGGGTCCCGTCGGTGAACACCGTGTTCTTCGACGTGATCGACGCGATCCTGCGGTCCCTGGGGATCGACGGCTTCGACTCGTACTGCGGCCAGGAGCTCTACCGCTTCTGGCAGGGCACCAACGAGTTCTGCCAGGTCAGCCCCTGACGGACGGTCCCCGCCGGCCGGCCGTGCCCCGCTTGAGGTAGTACCAGCACATGTTGGACGACAGGCCGGCCAGCAGGACCCACACGACGCCCAGCCAGCTGCCCCGGGCGAACGACACGACGGCCGCGGTCACCGCGAGCAGACAGACGACGAGGGCGTAGAGGGCGAGGCGGGGCATCTGGTCGGCTCCTGTCGGGGGACACTGCTGGCACTGCTGGAACAGCTCGTGCCGACCAGTGTCCCCCATCGGCTCACACGTCCGTGACGCGCAGTCCCGCGTGTGCCTTGTACCGGCGGTTGACCGAGATCAGGTTCGCGACCAGCGACTCCACCTGGTGGGCGTTGCGCAGCCGGCCGGCGAAGACACCCCGCATGCCGGGGATACGGCCGGCCAGCGCCTGGACGATCTCGACGTCCGCGCGCTCCTCGCCGAGGACCATCACGTCGGTGTCGATCTCCGCGATCTCCGGGTCCTGGAGCAGCACCGCCGACAGGTGGTGGAATGCGGCCGTGACGCGCGAGTCCGGCAGCAGCGCGGCGGCCTGCTGGGCGGCGCTGCCCTCCTCCGGCTTGAGCGCGTAGGCGCCCTGCTTGTCGAAGCCGAGCGGGTTGACGCAGTCGACGACGAGCTTTCCGGCCAGTTGCTCGCGCAGCGACTCCAGCGTGGCGCCGTGACCGTCCCAGGGCACGGCGACGATCACGATGTCGCTGCGGTGCGCGGTCTCGGCGTTGTCGGCGCCCTCGACGCCGTGCCCGAGCTCCTCGGCGGCGGACCGCGCGCGGTCGGCGGCCCGCGAGCCGATGATCACCTTCTGCCCGGCGCGGGCGAGCCGGTAGGCGAGGCCCTTGCCCTGCGGCCCGGTGCCACCGAGCACGCCGACGACGAGCCCGGAGACGTCCGGGAGGTCCCAGGGGTCCTTGGCGGGGGCCTTCGCCGGGGCGCCGGCGGGCTGCTGTGCACTGTCGCTAGAGGTCATGGGCCGACTTTACGGTCCCCCGACCGCCCCTCACCGGCGAGGTGAGCCGCGTCACGAACGCGGGCCGCGCGGGGGTGCGGGAGGTGCGGAGGGTCGCTGTGCGGCAGGCCCGGCGACCTGTCGGTGAGGGTGCCCGGGAAGCCGTCGGGCAGGTGTCCGGATCCGGACGGACGGCGTCAGCCGGGGGCCGGTTCGTGAGCCGGGGGCCGGTTCGGGAACCAGGCCGGTTCGGGAACCAGGCCCGTTCGGGAACCAGGCCCGTTCGGGAATCAGGGGCGGGCTCGGGGGTCGGGGGACGGCTCGGGGAGGCGGGGGACGGCTCGGGGAGGCGGGGGACGGCTCGGGGAGGCGGGGGACGGCTCGGGGAGGCGGGGGACGGCTCGGGGAGGCGGGGGGCTGTTCGGGAAGCCGAGGACCGGACGGGGGTCGAGACCCGGCTCGGGGAGGACGGAAGCCCGGTTCCGGGGCCAGGAACCGGACCGGGGCCGGAGAGCCGACCCGAGACCGAGGACCGGACCGGGGGGCCGGGGCCCGGCTCGGGGAAGGCTGGTTGCCCGATTCCGGGCCGGGAACCGGACCAGGGGCCGGAGAGTCGACCCGACGCTGAAGCCAGGAACCCGGCTCCGGGGGACCGGACCGGCGGCCGAGGGCCGGACCGGAAGTCAGGAACCCGGCTCAGGGTCGCGGACCGCATCGGAGGCCAGGGGCCGTCCAGGCGGACGCAATGCCTGCCGGACTGCCCCGTTCGGCGGACGCGGTGCCTGCCGGACTGCCCGGTTCGGCGGACGCGATGCCTGCCGGACTGCCCGGTTCGGGGGAACGCGCGGTGAACCGCCGGTCCGGGGTGGCCGGTTGCGGCAGGATGCCGGGCCATGGATGCCGTACGGGTGGCGCTGTTGCGCGAGGTGCTCGCCGGGACCGAGTTGCTGGGGGCCACCCGCCGGTTCGCGGGGGTCCTGCGGGGGTCGGTGGTGACGCACGGGGGCGGGCTGTTACTGGTGGGCACCCCGCGCTACGAGCCGTGGCATCTGGCGGCCCACCTGGTGGACGAGGCCGCCTGGTCCGGGACGCCCGAGCTGGCACCGACGCTGGTCCGGCACGATGCCCGCCCCTCGGACCCGGCGCATCTGGCGGTCGGGCCGGGGCGGCTGGCGGCGGCGCGGCGGGGCGAGACGCTGCTGGTGGTGGCGGAGCGGGGGCCCGACGCGGACCTGCTGGAGGGGGTGCACGACGCCCGGCGGGCCGGCGCGACGGTGCTTGCGCTCGGAGCGGGCGGGGCCGAGCTGACGGCCATGGCGCACGAGTCGCTGACCGTGACCGACGGATCCGAGCTGGACCTGGACAGTGTCCAGCACCTGGTGAGCGCGGCGGCCGGGGAGAACTTCCTGCCGGCCCCACGCGGCCGCCGCCGCCTCCGCGACCACCTCACGGCCCTGGCCCACCACCTGACGGCACCCCCGCCGGCCCGTTGGTAGCCACGCCGGTGACTGCCCGCCGGCAGCCGGGGGGGCGATCCGCCGGCAGTCACCCGGCGGTAGCCCGAACCAGCCCCCCGCGGCGGCCGGGGAGAACTTCCTGCCGGCCCCACGCGGCCGGCGCCGCCTCCGCGACCACCTCGCGGCCCTGGCCCACCACCTGACGGCGCCCCCACCTGCCCGTTGGTAGCCACGCCGGTGACTGCCCGCCGGCAGCCGGGGGGCGATCCGCCGGCAGTCACCCGGCGGTAGCCCGAACCAGCCCCCGGTACCTAGCGTCGGAGAAAACCGGTTGCCCCCCGCGGTCGTCCGGGCCGAGCATGGCCCGTCGTGACGCACGACGGCGACAGCCCTTCCGGTGGCCCCTCCGACGCTTCCCCTCCCTCCGGGCTGCGCGCCCTGCTGCCGGATCTGGCGCCCTGGCGGGCGTCCGTGGACTTCCGACGGCTGTGGCTGTCCGGGCTGATCACCAACTTCGGCAGCTTCCTGACCTTCGTCGCGCTGCCCGTGCAGATGAAGGACCTCACGAACTCCGCGGCGGCCGTCGGAGCGATCGGCGCGGTCGAGCTGCTGCCGCTGATCGTGTTCGGGCTGTACGGCGGCGCGCTCGCGGACGCCTGGGACAAGCGGAAGCTGATCGTGTGGACGGAGGCCGGCCAGGGCCTGCTGTGCGCGGCGCTGCTGCTGAACGCGCTGATGCCGCGCCCCGCCGTCTGGCCGCTGTACGTGGTCGCCGCGCTGTCCTCGGCGCTCGGCTCCGTGCAGCGGCCCGCGCTCGACGCGCTGACCCCGCGGATCGTGGCCCACGAGCACCTGCCGGCCGCGGCCTCGCTCAACTCGCTGCGCTGGACGGTCGGTGGGGTCGCGGGTCCCGCGGTGGCGGGCGTGGTCGTCGCGTTCGCCGGGCTGGGCTGGGCGTACGCCGTGGACCTGCTGACCTTCGTCGTCTCGGTCGCCTTCGTGCTGCGTATCGCCGCCGCGCCCGCCTCCCACGCCTCGCCCAAGCCGTCCCTGCGGTCGATCGCCGAGGGCGCCCGGTACGCGTGGGGCCGCAAGGAGCTCCTCGGCACGTACGCCATCGACCTCGCGGCGATGTTCCTCGCGATGCCTCTCGCCGTGCTGCCGTTCCTCGCCGACGAGTTGCACGCCCCGTGGTCGCTCGGCCTGATGTACGCGTCCGTCCCGGCCGGAGCCCTGGTGGTGAGCCTGACCAGCGGCTGGACCTCGCGGGTGCACCGGCACGGGCGGATGGTGGTGCTCTCGGCCGCGCTGTGGGGCCTGGCGATCGCGGCGGCCGGCGCCTGCGGGAACGTGTGGCTGGTGCTGCTGTTCCTCGCCGTCGGCGGCGGCTGCGACATGGTCAGCGGCGTCTTCCGCGGCGCCATGTGGAACCAGACGATCCCCGACGAACTGCGCGGCCGGCTCGCCGGGATCGAGCTGCTGTCCTACTCGGTGGGCCCGCAGCTGGGCCAGGTCCGCTCGGGCGGTACGGCCGCGTGGGCCGGGGTGCGGACGTCGGTGTGGTCGGGCGGCCTGCTGTGCGCGGGCGCGGTGGGGCTGCTGGCCCTGTGCCTGCCCGGGCTGATGACGTACGACGTACGGACGAACGAGCACGCGGTGCGGCTGCGCGACCAGCGGAAGGCGGCCGCACCGGTGCGGGGCTGACGTCCCCCGGGAGGGGGTCCGCTCAGCCCTCGTCCGCGCCGCCCGCCGGCGCGTCGTGCCACTTGGGGTCGTTCTCCCACTCCAGGTTGCGCTCCCGGGCGCTCTCCATCGCGTGCTCGGCCTCCGCACGGGTGGCGTACGGGCCGAAACGGTCCTTGCCGGGGCAGTCCGGACCCTCCTCGACCTTCTTGTGCTCCAGGCAGTAGAACCACTCGCCCGGTTTACCGACCGTCCGCTTCTTGAACAGGGGCATGACCAGCTCCTCTCGCCACCGACATGTTCCCCCATCGCCGCTGGTTAGACTCGCTGGCATGTCTGGCCAGTCGCTGCTCGTCCCAGGGGAGCTGTCCCCCATCCGTTCCGTGCCCGGGAACATCCGCCGCCCCGAGTACGTCGGCAAGCCCGCGCCGACGCCGTACACCGGCCCGGAGGTGCAGACGCCCGAGACCGTCGAGGCGATGCGCCGCGCCGGCCGGATCGCCGCGCGGGCGATGGCGGAGGCCGCGAAGCTGATCGCGCCGGGCGTCACCACCGACGAACTGGACAGGGTCGCGCACGAGTACATGTGCGACCACGGCGCCTACCCCTCGACGCTCGGCTACCGCGGCTTCCCGAAGTCGCTGTGCACGAGCGTCAACGAGGTCATCTGCCACGGCATCCCGGACTCGACGGTCCTGCGGGACGGTGACATCGTCAACCTGGACGTGACGGCGTACATCGGCGGGGTGCACGGCGACAACAACGCCACCTACCTGGTCGGGAACGTGGACGAGGAGAGCCGGCTGCTCGTCGAGCGGACCCGGGAGTCCCTCGACCGCGCGATCAGGGCGGTCCGGCCGGGCCGCCAGATCAACATCATCGGCCGGGTCATCGAGTCCTACGCCAAGCGCTTCGGTTACGGCGTGGTCCGCGACTTCACGGGCCACGGCATCAACTCGTCGTTCCACTCCGGCCTGATCATCCCGCACTACGACAGCCCGCACGCGACGACCCTCATCCAGCCCGGGATGACGTTCACGATCGAGCCGATGCTGACCCTGGGGACGCACGACTACGACATGTGGGACGACGGGTGGACGGTCGTGACCAAGGACCGCAGGCGCACCGCCCAGTTCGAGCACACGCTGGTGGTGACGGAGACGGGCGCGGACATCCTGACCCTGCCGTAGCGCAGCCCCTCGCGCCGCCCGGGCCCGCCCTCGGCAGAGGGCGGGCCCGGCGTGCTCAGCGCTCTAGGAGGACGCGTCCCCCGACCTCCACCCAGCCCCCCGGCTGGGGAGCCGTCAGGAGTTGGGAGCCCGCGCCCTGCGTGATGTTCAGGGCGCGCCCCAGCTGCTGCGTCAGCAGGATGGCCGCCGCGCCGGTCGCCTCGTCCTCGTCGATGCCGTCGTCGCGGCCGGGGAAGGCGCGGGCGCGGATCCGGCCGGCCGCCTCGTCCTCCCAGGCCCAGGCGTAGATCCACTCCCCCGTCGGCGGCACCGCCAGGTCGTCGACCTCGGCGGGGGTGGCGTGCCGGCGGAGCGTGCGCGGCGGGACCCACTCGGCGAGCGCCTCGATCCAGCTGAACTCGCCGTCGAGGCGGACGCCCACCACCCCGGCGGGGGTGACCAGTTCGGGCACGTCCAGGAGCCAGGCGGTGCCCACGCAGGGGTGGCCGGCGAAGGGGAGGCGCAGCGTGGGCGTGTAGATGTCGATGACACCGCGCTCGGGGTCGTCGACGAACACGGTCTCGCTGAACCCGAGCTTCGCGGCGAACTCCTGCCGCTCCTCGGGGTCCGGCATCACCGAGCCCTCGCGGACCACGCCGAGCTCGTTGCCGTATCCGCCGCCGGGTCCGCAGAAGACCCGGAGCACGTCGTAATCAGTCACGCGGGCATTGAAGCAGTCGGCGACCTGGGACTGAAGTTGTGGAGGTGACCGAAAAGCGTCACCGGCGGGCCGCGCCCGGCGTCCGCCGCGCTCCGCGCGCACCGGGCCGCGATCCTGTGCGCCGACCGTGCCGCGTCCGAGGGGCCGCCCATCGGACCCGGCGCCGGTCGGCCGTCTCCGGGGGCCTCCGACCAGCCGGTGGAGGTGTTTCAGCAGCCCGGCACCGGCGCTCCCCCTCCCGCCAGGAGCGGAGTCCTTGAATTTCCTTTGACCATTCCATGGGGTCCGCTTTGGGTTCTCGTGATCGTTCCGTGCCCCTACGCCGCCCATGAGAGCTGAATCACCGTGCGGGTGGGTATCAGGCAGGCAAGCCTTAGATAAGTTAGGCGAGCCTCACCATCCTGATGTGAATCCCGACACGCGATTTTTCGCCAGCACTTGAGCCTCTTGGAGCCCGAATGCGAGCCGCCAGACTCTCCGTCGTCACCGCCGTCGCCACCGCGGCGGCGTTGACCGCCGTCACGGGGTGTGCCGAGAAGAGCGACGGGAAGGGCGCCGGTGCCATCCAAGTGACGGCCACCGACTCCACGTGCGAGGTGTCGAAGAAGGACTTCCCGGCCGGCCATGTCGAGCTCGACATCGAGAACAAGGGCTCCAAGGTCACCGAGGTCTACATCCTCTTCCCCGACGACCGCATCGTCAGCGAGCGCGAGAACATCGGCCCCGGCACCCGGCAGACGGTCACCGCCGAGGTGAAGGCCGGCGACTACACGATCGCCTGCAAGCCCGGCATGAAGGGCAAGGGCATCCGCCAGGCGGTCAAGGCCACCGGCGGCAAGACCGTCAAGCGTGACCCGCGCCTCGACGCGGCGGTCGCCGCCTACCGCGAGTACGCGCAGGAGCAGGCGGACGCGACGCTGCCCGAGGTCGCGACCTTCGTGAAGGCCGTCAAGGCCGGCGACCTGGCGGCCGCCAAGGCCGCGTACGCGCCCTCGCGCATCGGCTGGGAGCGCACCGAGCCGGTCGCCGAGTCCTTCGGTGACATCGACCCGAAGGTCGACGTCCGCGCGGACGGCCTGGAGGACGGCCAGAAGTGGACGGGCTGGCACCGGCTGGAGAAGGCCCTCTGGCAGGACAAGAAGATCGGCGCCGAGGAGAAGACCCTCGCCGGCCGGCTGGTCACCGACCTGACGGACTGGCAGAAGCGGGTCGGCAAGGCCGACATCACCCCCACCTCCATGGCCAACGGCGCCAAGGAACTCCTCGACGAGGTCGCCACCGGCAAGGTCACCGGCGAGGAGGAGCGCTACTCGCACACCGACCTGGTCGACTTCAAGGCCAACGTGGAGGGCGCGCAGAAGTCGTACGAGCTGCTGAAGCCGGTCGCCAAGGAGAACGACGCGGCGCTGGCCACCGAGCTCGACAAGCAGTTCGCCGCGCTGAACACGCTGCTGGACAAGTACCGCACGGACAAGGCGTCGTACGACTTCGAGTCCTACGACAAGGTCGGCAAGGACGACCGCAAGGAGCTCTCGGACGCGGTGAACGCGCTCGCCGAGCCGCTGTCCAAGCTCGCCGCGGCCGTCGCGAAGTAGGGGGACGACCATGACGGACACGACCTCTCAGGAAGCCACTCCGGCCGCCCCCTCCCGGCGTTCGCTGATCGGCTGGGGCGGTGCCGGGCTCGCGCTCGGTGCCGCCGCGGCCGGCGGCACCGTGGCGATGGCCCGCACCGGTGACGACGCGGACCCGACGGCCGCCGGGTCGGGCGCGGCCGTCGCCTTCCACGGCGCGCACCAGGCGGGCATCGCCACGCCGGTGCAGGACCGGCTGCACTTCGCCGCGTTCGACGTGAAGACCGACGACCGCGCCGAGTTCGTCCAGCTGCTGAAGGACTGGACGGCGGCCGCCCGGCGGATGACAGCCGGCCACACCGTCGGCGAGGGCGCCTACGGCGGGCTCGCCGAGGCGCCGCCGGACGACACCGGCGAGGCGCTGGGCCTCAAGCCCTCACGGCTGACGCTGACGATCGGGTTCGGGCCGTCCCTGTTCGAGAAGTTCGACCTCGCCGACCGGCGGCCCGAGGCGCTGGTGGACCTGCCGAAGTTCCCCGGCGAGAACCTCGACCGCAACCGCAGCGGCGGCGACCTGTGCGTCCAGGCCTGCGCGGACGATCCGCAGGTCGCCGTGCACGCGATCCGCAACCTGGCCCGCATCGGCTTCGGCAAGGTCGCCATCCGCTGGTCCCAGCTCGGCTTCGGCAAGACCTCCTCCACCACCCCCGACGCCCAGACCCCGCGCAACCTGATGGGATTCAAGGACGGCACCCGCAACATCGCGGGCACCGAGACCGGCCGCCTGGAGAAGTTCGTGTGGGCGGACGCGAAGGACGGCTCGGACTGGATGGCCGGGGGCTCCTATCTCGTCGCCCGCCGTATCCGCATGAACATCGAGACCTGGGACCGCACCTCGCTGCAGGAGCAGGAGGACGTGTTCGGCCGTGACAAGGGCGAGGGTGCCCCCGTGGGCCGCGCCAAGGAGCGCGACAAGCCGTTCCTGAAGGCGATGAAGCCCGACGCGCACGTCCGGCTCGCGCACCCCGACTCCAACCACGGGGCGACGATCCTGCGCCGCGGCTACTCCTTCACCGACGGTACGGACGGCCTCGGCCGGCTGGAGGCGGGCCTGTTCTTCCTGGCCTACCAGCGGGACGTCCGCACGGGTTTCATCCCCATCCAGCGCAGCCTGGGCGCCGACGCGCTCAACGAGTACATCCAGCACGTGGGTTCGGCGCACTTCGCCGTCCCGCCGGGCGTCCGCGACAAGGACGACTGGTGGGGCCGGACGCTGTTCTCCAAGGAGGCGTAGCCGTGTTCTCCAACTACCTGATCGGTCTGCGCGAGGGCCTGGAAGCCAGCCTCGTCGTCTGCATCCTGATCGCCTACCTGGTCAAGACCGGCCGCCGGGACGCCCTGCGGCCGATCTGGACCGGCGTGGGCATCGCCGTGCTCATCGCGATGGGCTTCGGCTGCGTCCTCGAATTCGGCTCCCAGGAGCTCACGTTCAAGGCGCAGGAGGCGCTCGGCGGCAGCCTGTCCATCGTGGCGGTCGCCCTGGTGACGTGGATGGTGTTCTGGATGCGGCGCACCGCCCGGCACCTGAAGTCGGAGCTGCACGGGAAGCTGGACGCGGCCCTGTCGATGGGCACCGGCGCGCTGGTGGCCACCGCGTTCCTGGCGGTCGGCCGGGAGGGCCTGGAGACGGCCCTGTTCGTGTGGACGTCCGTCCACGCGGCCGGTGACGGCACCCCGCGCCCGCTGATCGGCGCGGCGCTGGGCCTGGCGTCCGCGGTCCTCCTGGGCTGGCTGTTCTACCGCGGCGCCCTGAAGATCAACCTTTCCAGGTTCTTCACCTGGACCGGCGCCATGCTGGTGGTGGTCGCGGCGGGCGTGCTGGCGTACGGCGTCCACGACCTCCAGGAGGCCGACTGGATCCCGGGACTTCAGCATCTCGCCTTCGACATCAGCGACACCATCGCCCCGGACAGCTGGTACGGCACGCTCCTGAAGGGCGTCTTCAACTTCCAGCCCGACCCGACGGTCCTCCAGGTCACGGTGTGGCTGCTGTACCTGGTCCCGACGCTCGCGGTCTTCCTCGCCCCGGTAGGGTTCGCCTCCGGGAAGGGGAAGGTGAAGGCACCTGATGAGCAGGGATCGCAGCCCTCGAAGGCTTCGCAGGCTTGACCGGCGCGCCCTGACGGCGGCCTCGCTGACCGCTCTGTCGCTGACGGCGAGCGGCTGCGTCGTGGTGCACGGAGAGAAGGAAGTACTCCCCGCCACCACCCGCGCCGAGGCCGCGAAGGCGCTCGGGCAGTTCACCGCCGCGTACAACAAGGCGGACGAGGAGTACGACACCTCCCTCGACGCCGACCACGTCACGGGCGCCCTCAGCGACATCGACGCGGCCCGTCTGAAGGCCGGGCACATCAACAACCCGGCCGGGAATCCCGGGCATTCACCGCTGAAGCTGTCGGACGCGCGCTTCACGATCCCCAAGAAGGCCGGCTGGCCGCGCTGGTTCGTCGCCGACGCGCACGGTAACAAGGGCGGCGACCTGCGCTGGCTGCTGGTGTTCACCCGCGGCGAGCTGAGCGACCCGTGGCAGGTGGCGTACCTGACGCTGGTCGCCCCGGCCGACGTACCGAAGTTCAAGCACGACGCGGACGGCTGGGCCGAGGCCGTGCCCGCCAACTCCACACAACTCGCCCTCGCCCCCGGCACGTTGAGCAAGGACTACGCGAGCTACCTCAAGAGCGGCGGGAAGTCCTTCGCCGCGGGCGCGCACACCAGCGCGTGGCGCGCGCAGCGCGAGGCGGCGGGCAGCAAGCCCGGCCTCGCCACGCAGTACATCGACCAGCCGCTGACCGGCGGCGACTACGCCCCGCTTGCGCTGCGCACCGCGGACGGCGGCGCGCTGGTCTTCTTCACCACCCGCCGCTACGAGAAGCAGACCGCCGCGGCGGGCACGGCGATCCCCGCCCAGAACGACAACGTGCGGGCCCTGACGACCGGCGAGATCAAGCAGTCCCTGACGATGGAGTTCGTCTCCAACCAGGTGGCGCTGGACCCGCCCCGGGGCGCGGGCGGCGGCAAGGTGTCGGTGCTGGGCCGCATCGAGGGGCTGACCTCGGCCGAGGGCTCGTAGACGGCACGGGGCGCCGCCGCCGGTTCAGGGCCTCACAGGCGCGTGGGCCAGGCGGCGCCCTCGTAGTCCGGCTCCGTGCCGTGCCGGGCGCAGGTCTCCGTGAGGATCTCCAGCAGCGTCAGCGGGTCGGGCAGCGGGTGTTCGGGGCCGCGCACCCAGTGCACCGACTGGTTCTCGCCGGGGAGCCGGGCCGGGGGCACCAGGACGTACGAGCCCCGGCAGTGCCAGCGCAGGCCCGGGTGCTCGTCCATCGTCTCGGGGTGGCAGTCCAGCTCGCAGGGCCACCACTCGTCCTCGTCCTCGGGGGTGCCGCGGGTGAGGGTGAAGAACAGCAGCCGCCCGTCGTCGCTCTCGGCGACCGGGCCGACCTCGATGTCCGCGGCGAGAAGCCGCTCCATGGCCTCGCTGCCCGCCTCCAGCGGCACGTCCAGGACGTCGTGCACCATGCCGGTCGCGGTGATGAAGTTGGCCTGCGGCTGATGCCGGGACCAGCGCTCGATCTGGGTGCGGTCGGTGGTCGACTGGGTCTGCCAGGCGAACGACACCGGGTGCCGGGCTGGGGTCGGACAGCCCACGCGGTCGCAGGAGCAGCGGTAGCCGGGAGCGGGGTGCGCGGCGGGCGCCAGTGGGAGTCCCGCTCCGGCGGCGGCGAGCAGCAGAGCCTCCCGGCCGCTGTCGTCGGCGGCCTCCTTCGGGCGGCGTCCGCGCAGCCACTGGGAGATTTTGCCCTGCCGGCCGGTCCGACCGTCGAACTCCGCGCTCATCTATCTCCTCGCCTCGCTGTCGTGCCGAACAGCTCGCTCCATCGTCCCACCATCCTGCGCCGCGGGGGGCCGGAGCCCGCAACCGGGGTGGGCGAGGCGGGGCGTACCGGGCACGGGACGGCCTGCGATCAGCCGCTTTGCCCCGGTTTCCCGATCTGTCCGGCGGGTGCGTACCGGGGTGCGAGGGGTGAGACGAAGAACTCCCGGGCGGCGCGCGAGCCCCTGGCCGCCGTGCGCCCGGCCGGCCCCGCTCACGCCGGCTCGGTGCACGGCGGGCGCGGGCCGGCCCCGCTCACGCCGGCTCGGTGGACGGCGGCCAGGGGTCGCCCCAGTCTGCGTCCCGGGCGGCCTTGTAGAGCTCGCCGTGCCGTTTGGTGACCGTCGTGCGCCGCAGCCGCTCGTCGGCCTCGCACAAGTCGAGCAGGACCTGTCCCTTGCGGATCTGCGGGCGCCGGACCACGCGGGCGCCGGCGGGGCGGACCGGGAGGCGGGTGGCGGCGACGTAGGCGAACTTCTCGTCCTCGTAGGCGAGGGAGCCGCCCTTGACCTGCCGGTGCAGGGAGGAACGGCTGACCCGCGCCGAGAAGTGGCACCAGTCCTCGCCGGGCACGATCGGGCAGGCGGCGCTGTGCGGACAGGGCGCGGCGACGTGGAAGCCGGCGGCGATCAGCCGGTCGCGGGCCTCGATGACGCGGGCGTACCCGTCGGGGGTGCCGGGTTCGACGATCACCACGGCCTGCGCGGCGGTGGCGGCCGTGTCGACGAGACGGGCGCGGTCGGGCGCGGTCAGCTCGTTGAGGACGTAGGAGACGGTGACCAGGTCGGTGGGGTCGAGAGTGAGGTCCGCCCCGATCCGGGAGCGCTGCCAGCGGACGTTGCGCAGCGCCGGGTCGGCGGCGGCGATCTCCTTGCCGAGGGCGAGCGCCGGTTCGGCCCAGTCGAGCACGGTCACCGGCCGGTCGCCGGCCCAGGTCGCGCTGACCGCCCAGGTCGCGGCCCCGGTCCCGCCCCCGACGTCCACATGCCCGGCGGGCACCCACTCCGGCACGGCGTCCGCGAACGCCTCCAGCGCGGCCCGCACGGCCTCGAAGGTCGCGGGCATCCGGTAGGCGGCATAGGCGGCGACGTCGGCGCGGTCCCGCAGGATCGGGGCGTCGGTCGGCGTGCTCCCCCGGTAGCTGGCGATCAGCCGCTCCACGGCCCCGGCGGCCTGCCGCGGCGGTAGCCCGTCGAGCAGACCGGCGAGAGCGGCACGCAGACGTTCGGCCGGAGGCAGGGGGTCGGTCACCTGGAGAGTCTAAGTGGCCAAGAACCCACACGGAGCCGACCGTCCGGCCCGTCGGGCACGCGCGGACAACGCCCAGCCCGCCGGGCACGCGCGGACAAGGCCCGCCGAACCCAGCCCGCCGGGCACGCGCGAACAGGGCCCGCCAAATCCAGCCCGTCCGGCGCGTGCGAACAACGCCCGCCGAATCCAGCCCGCAGGGCACGTGCGAACAAGGCCCGCCAAATCCAGCCCGTCCGGCGTTTGAGGACAAGGCCCGTTCAGGGCCGGCCCGAGGCCCCGGCGTCTGCGGACAAGACCCGCCGAACCCAGCCCGACCGGCGTTCGAAGACAAGGCCGCGCCAAACCCAACCCGTCGGCACGTGCGAACAAGGCCCGCCAAATCCAGCCCGTCCGGCGTTTGAGGACAAGGCCCGTTCAGGGCCGGCCCGAGGCCCCGGCGTCTGCGGACA
>NZ_JBEXCW010000026.1:24575-101204 GCF_040605435.1 Streptomyces sp. NPDC005574 | reverse complement strand
ACCCAGAACGTCGACGGCCTGCACCAGGGCGCCGGCAGCGAGGACGTCGTCGAACTGCACGGCAGCCTGGCCCGGATCGTGTGCCTGGACTGCGGACAGCGCAGTTCGCGCCGTGAACTGGCCGGGCGGCTGGAGGCGGCCAACGCGGGCTTCACACCGGTGGCCGCGGGCATCAACCCCGACGGCGACGCCGACCTCACCGACGACCAGGCCGGCGACTTTTCCGTGGTGGCCTGCACGCGCTGCGGCGGCGTCCTCAAGCCCGACGTCGTCTTCTTCGGCGAGACGGTTCCGCCCCAGCGGGTCGCGCACTGCCGCGACCTGGTCGGCCAGGCGTCCTCCCTGCTGGTCCTGGGCTCCTCCCTGACGGTGATGTCCGGGCTGCGGTTCGTCCGCCAGGCGGCCCAGACCGGGAAACCGGTCGTCATCGTCAACCGGGACCCCACCCGCGGCGACCCGCACGCCCACACCCGGGTCGCGCTCCCCCTGGGAACCGTCCTCACCGCCGTGGCCGGCCGCCTCGGCGTCCCCGTGGAACGGGCCGCGCTCCCCTCGCTGCCGTAAGGACCTGCATGCCCGGACCGCGTGGAAGCAGCCCAGGAGTCACGCAACGGGGGCTTTGCAGGGGAGGTTTGTGGCTGCCTGCCGGGCGAGTCCCGGCGCCCGGCACGGATCCTGGTGGGGAGATCCTGGGGGACTTCTGGACGGCCGGGGACCGGCGAACCAACGGCCGGCGGCCCGCGTGAACGCTTCACACTCGCTCACGCACGGCCGGCTCCGAGGTCCGCACCCGTTCTGCTGTAGCGGCATGTACAAGCCGCTACGCTGGGGGCATGGCGAAGAAGCAGATCAACGTGCGGGTGGAAGAAGACGTGTACGCCATCATCGAGGAACGCGCGAAGGCGGCCGGCATGGACGTGCCCGACTACGCCCGCGCGGTGCTCGCCGACGAGGGCAACGACCTGCGCCACCGGTTCCTCAACGCCGGTGCGCACTTCACCGAGGAGTGGGGTGACCACTTCGCCGAAAGGTTCGGCCATCCCGCGCCCGCCAAGCACGAGACGCGCGGGAAAGCCGCGTGATCCTGCACATCGACCGTGCCTGGCTGCTGGACCTCGCACACCGCAGCCTTCCAGGCGATCCGGACGTCACCGACTTCGGGACGCTTCAGGCTGCGGTGGCCAGGCACACCGACAAGGTGATGGACACCCCCGTCTACGCCGAAGTGCACCACCGGGCGGCCGCACTCATGCACCAGCTCATCCGCTGTCCGGCGCTGGAGTACGCCAATGAGCTGTTCGGAGCGGTCGTTGCCGCCTCATACCTGACGGTGTCCGGTTTTGTGGTGACGGTGAACCACAAGGAGGCCGCGGACCTTGCCGAGCGGATCGCCCGTGACGGCCTGGACGTGCGCCTGGTCGCCGAGGAGATCAAGGGCTGGACCGCCCGAGGCTGAGCAGTGTGCGGTGAGGCCCGGCGCCGCTTCTACGCGCTTCTACGGCGCCGGGCCCCTGCGCGCTCTCCCCGCCGGCGCTGTCGACTGGACGCTCCGGCGCGGTCACAGGCCCACTCGAGGCAAGGCCAACCGGTGCAGGGGTGACGGCGCCCCCGACGTTCCTTCAGGTCGCAGGTGTGTGGACGTCGCGGCCTTGGACCGTTGCCGCCGCATGGTGCAGTTGCGTGAGGACTGTCTGTACCGCTCGTCGTGCCGCCCGTTCGGGGCGGTGGAGCACATCGATGTGGCGTCGGGCGTGCACGCCACTGAGAGGCCGAAGGACCAGCGCGGAGTGCAGACGTGTGGTCCAACGGGGCATCAGGGCCAGGCCGCCTCCGGCCGCCACAGCCTCGGCGACGACCGCGAAGTCGTTGATGCGATGGACGATGTCGAGCGGTCGGTTCGCGGCGGCGGCGATGGCGTCGATGGTGGCCATCAGCGGGAAGCCGTCGTGAACGGTGATCCAGGGTTGGTCCGCGACGTCTCGCGGGGTGAGGCGTCGTTTGGCCGCCAAGGGGTGGCCGCCGGGCAGCGCGACGTCAAGAGGTTCGCGCAGCAGTGTGCTCGCGATGACCGTGCCCGGCCACGGCGGCGTCTGGCCCAGATGATGGGCGAGCACGAGGTCGTAGTCCCGGGTCAGCCGCGGGAACTGGTCTTGCGCGACGTCCTCGTCGGCGAGTGCGAGCCGCGGGCCTCCGGGGCCGGCCTGATGGAGCAGCAGGGGGAAGAACGCGGCGGCCGCGCTGTGGAAAGCCGCCACCGACACACCCGCGTCCGGCTGCTCGAGGAACTCCTCGATGGTGTTGCGTGCTCTGGCCAGCGAGGTCTCCACCTCGATCGCCGCACGGGCCAGGGCCTGCCCGGCATCGGTGAGCACCAACCGCCGTCCCTCACGTTCGGTGAGTGGGACCGGGATCGAGCGTTGCAGCAGCCGTAGCTGTTGGGAGACTGCCGAGGGTGTCATCAAGAGCGCCTCGGCGGTCGCGGTGACGCTTCCCAGCTCACCGAGTTCCCGCAGGATCTGCAACTGCCGTTCGTTCACGCCTGGAGTGTAGTGATCCTTCAAGGTTTCTGAAGGAAGTTGCTCTTGGCTTCAGCGTCGGGGGCCGTGCAGGGTGGGCGCGTGTTCTACGCCCGCCGCACTGACGCAGTGCTTCTCCTTGTCGCCGTCGTCTGGGGCTCCAGCTACCTGGCCGCCCAGACGGCCACCCACGCCCTGCCCGTCCTCATGGTGCTGTTCGCGCGGTATGCGATCTCCGCGATCGCCTGCCTCGCCCTCGTCGCTGCTCGCCGCCACAGGGGGCGGTTCACGTTGCGGTTCACGCGGGACGAGGTTCAGGTCGGGGGGTTGCTGGGGCTCACGCAGGCGGCTGTCCTGGTGCTGGAGACGTACGGCGTCGCGCACACGAGCGCGGCCAATGCCGGCCTGATCATCAGCCTCACCATCGTGCTCACCCCGCTGCTGGACCGTACGGCGGGCACGGGCCGGCTGCCCCTGCGCTTCTTCGCCGCCACGGGCGTGTGCCTGCTGGCCGTCACGCTGCTCATGTTCGGCAGCGGCTTCCACCACCCCCGCATCGGTGACCTGTTGATCCTCGTCGCCGCGGTGGTGCGCGCGGGGCACGTCGTCCTCGTCGGACGGCTGACCAAGGGCCGTATGGTGCGGCCGCTGCAGCTCACGGCCGTCCAGACGGTTGTCGGCTCGGCGCTGTTCGTCGTGCCCGCCGCGCACGGCCTGTCGACGCTGCCCCGGGTCGATGCCCCGGTCTGGGGCCAGCTCGTCTACCTCGCGCTGTTCTGCAGTGTGTTCGCCTTCCTTGCCCAGACCTGGGCGGTGCAGAACAGCTCGGCGAGCCGGGCCAGTCTGCTGCTGGGCACCGAACCGGTCTGGGCGGTCACGGTCGGCGTCAGCGTCGGCGGCGAGAAGTTCACCGCCTTCGCCGGCCTCGGGGCGGCGCTCATGGTCACCGGAACGTACTGGGGGCAGAACATCGAACGCGTCCACCGCGCCCTCACCAATGAGCAGACTCCCGGCCGGGCAACGGCGCCTGCCGGCGTCTGATCTGGCGTTGAGGCTGCCTGCGGGGCGATAGGACGGTCACTGCCGCGGCTCGCTCCGCACAGCGGCAGATCGAGCGTGGCACCCTCGCTGAATTGGTCGCCGACTTCGACAAGGTCAACGGCCCGCCGATCCGCAGGCCGTGACCGCCGAGCGAGCCAATCTCACCGGTACCGGGTGCGATCGCTGACAGGCGGCGACATGCAGATGATGTGGTCACCACGGTCCTCCACCGACGATACTGAACGGCATGGCCGCGTCCTCTCAGTCCCCGGCACCCAGCACATTCGAGCTGCTTCGCGAGCAGTACACGCGTCGGCTCCCCATGGCGTTGGAAGAACTCGCCGGTCCGGTATCCGGCACAGTGGACCTGCCGTTGCACGTCGTCTGGTCCGGCCGTCGCTCCTATGGCCTCGGCCGACCGCGTTCATGCATGAGCCTGTACCGCACCGTACTGACCGAAGGACAACGCCAGGACCTGGTCGCCTTCCTCAACCGTGACCTGCTCATCGCCCAGTGGCCGGTACTTCGCAAGCTGATCGGCCGGCCTCTCCGCGACGCCTGGGAGATCCGCTTCCCGGAACTGCCCACCAACGAGGACCCGGCCGCCAGGTGAACCTGTCCCCACTGCACCGCCGCCTCCTGAGTGACGTCCTGGCGATCGGCAGCCCGTATCCCCTAGTCATCACCGGCGGCTATGCCGTGCAGGCTCACGGCCTGGTCGATCGCCTCTCGCAGGACATCGACGTAGCCACCCAGAACCCGGCGCCGGTCGGGGAGATCATCCACACCGTGAGTGATGGACTCACCGCACGAGGTTGGCAGGTGGCAGAGATCGAGATCGGAGCCCTCTCCGGCCGCCTCCTCGCTACCGACCCCGACACCAGCGAACAGTGCGAGGTCGACGTCCTGAAAGAAGTCTTCTGGCACCCACCGACATCCGGCGAATACGGCCTCGTCCTGTCACTGGACGACGTGATCGGAACGAAAGTGCGCGCGCTTGCGGACAGAGGCGCTGTCCGCGATCTCATCGACGTCCACGCCGCCTCCCGGCACCGCTCTCAAGCCGACCTCGAAAACCTCGGACGACGGCACGCGCGCTACGACTTCAGCCTGGAAGACCTCCACGACCGCCTCACCGGCGCGGAATGGTGGGACGACCAGGACTACGCGGACTACGGACTTCGACCCGAACAGATCGATGCCCTGCGGACGTGGGCTCTGCAATGGGCCACAGACATCGCAGCACGTCTGCAAGCCGCGGAGGACCCGGAACCATGAGCCAGTCCACAACACGAAGGACACTGCCAACAGTTCGGCGCGGCTGAACCGTCGAGGGGGTCGGTCAGGCCGTGGCAGACGAAGTGCGCGGTGCCGTGCCGGGGCAGAGCGTCGAGCACGGACTCCGAGGTGGCGGCCGAGTCGGTGAGTACGGTGACGGGCCCGGCGGGCCGCAGCAGGCCGCGTTCGGGCGGCGCGGGCTGCTCGCGGGGGTGATCACCCAGAACGTCGACGGCCTGCACCAGGGCGCCGGCAGCGAGGACGTCGTCGAACTGCACGGCAGCCTGGCCCGGATCGTGTGCCTGGACTGCGGGCAGCGCAGTTCGCGCCGTGAACTGGCCGGACGACTGGAGGCGGCCAACGCGGGCTTCACACCGGTGGCCGCGGGCATCAACCCCGACGGCGACGCCGACCTCACCGACGACCAGGTCGGCGACTTTTCCGTGGTGGCCTGCACGCGCTGCGGCGGCGTCCTCAAGCCCGACGTCGTCTTCTTCGGCGAGACGGTTCCGCCCCAGCGGGTCGCGCACTGCCGCGACCTGGTCGGCGAGGCGTCCTCGCTGCTGGTCCTGGGCTCCTCCCTGACGGTGATGTCCGGGCTGCGGTTCGTCCGCCAGGCGGCCCAGGCCGGGAAACCGGTCGTCATCGTCAACCGGGACCCCACCCGCGGCGACCCGCACGCCCACACCCGGGTCGCGCTCCCCCTGGGAACCGTCCTCACCGCCGTGGCCGGCCGCCTCGGCGTCCCCGTGGAACGGGCCGCACCGCCGTAACGGCCCGCCCGCCCCGGCGCCGGGGACAGCCGACGACGCCGTGAGCGGTCGCGGTCGCCGTCAGGCCCGTGGACGGCTGCCGCCTGGGTCCGTGACTCGTCGCCGCTGTCAGATGGTGCGGGTGGTGGACAGGTGGCGTTCGGCGTCCAGGGCTGCGGCGCAGCCGGTGCCGGCGGCTGTGACGGCCTGGCGGTAGGTGTGGTCGACGGCGTCGCCGGCGGCGAAGACGCCCGGGAGGCTGGTGCGGGTGGAGGGGGCGTCCACGCGGAGGTAGCCGGCGTCGTCGAGGGCGAGTTGGCCCTTGAAGAGGTCGGTGCGGGGGTCGTGGCCGATGGCGACGAACAGGCCCGTGACCGCGAGGGGGCGGTGTTCGCCGGTGCGGGTGTCGCGCAGGGTCAGCGAGGAGAGCCGCTCCTCGCCGTGGATGGCGGTGACCTCGCTGTCGAACGCGAAGCTGATCTTCGGGTTGGTGGTGGCCCGCTCCTGCATGATCTTCGAGGCGCGCAGGGTGTCGCGGCGGTGGACGACGGTGACCGAGCGGGCGAAGCGGGTGAGGAAGGTGGCCTCCTCCATCGCCGTGTCGCCGCCGCCCACGACCGCGATGTCGCGGTCCTTGAAGAAGAAGCCGTCGCAGGTGGCGCAGGAGGAGACGCCGCGGCCGGAGAGTTCGTCCTCGCGGGGCAGGTTCAGCTTGCGGTGCTGGGAGCCGGTGGCGACGATCACGGTGCGGGCGTGGTGGCGGGTGCCGGTGGAGTCGGTGACGGTCTTGGTGTCGCCGGTGAGGTCGACGGCGGTGATGTCGTCGTCGATGATCTCGGCGCCGAAGCGTTCGGCCTGCTCCCGCATGTGGTCCATCAGGTCGGGGCCCTGGATGCCCTGGGGGAAGCCGGGGAAGTTCTCCACGTCGGTGGTGGTGGTCAGGGCGCCGCCGACCAGGAGGGAGCCGGCGAAGACGAGCGGGTTGAGCTGGGCGCGGGCGGTGTAGAGGGCCGCGGTGTAGCCGGCCGGGCCGGAGCCGATGATGATGACGTCACGTATGTGGTCGTCGGTGCGGGTCACGGTGGGTCCTTCGGTCGGAGACAGGGCCGGCACGGGGCGATGCGGCGGGGCGGCGAGGGGCGGCGGGGTCAGTCGATGGCCTGCGCGAAGCGGAAGAAGCGGTCGGGGTCGTAGGCCCGCTTCACGCTCTGCAGGCGGGCGTAGTTCTGGCCGTAGTAGGCCTGGCGCCACGTGGACAGGGCCGGGTCCATGTAGTTCTGGTAGGCCTCGTGGTTGGAGTGGGCGTCCATGGTGGTGTGGGCGCTGTCGACCCAGGCGCGGGCCCGGTCGCGGTCCTGCGCGGCGGGGTCGGCGCTGGGCAGGGTGACGGCGTAGCCGGCGTTGAACAGGGCGCCGCGGTGGACGAAGGCGGTGGCGGCGGCGGGGATGTCGTTGATGCGGCCGCCGTAGGGGAACAGGCCCAGGAAGCGGAACTGGCCGGGGACGGGATCGGCGGTGAAGGCGTCCAGGGCGGCCTGGGCTGCGGCGGGGGTCCAGGGCCTGGCGAAGTACAGGTTGCGCTGGGTGGTGTGGGCGTCGCGGGGCAGCTGGGCCTCGGGGGTGAAGCCGATGCGGTGGCATTCGCTGACGGTCTTGTCGCCGCAGCCGTAGACCTGCATCATCGCCTGCGCGTACGGGAGTTCGCTGCTGCTGCTGGTGGTGGGCCGGCCGGCGGCGGTGGTGAGGCGGTCCAGGAGCCGGTCGCAGTCGGCCTTGGCACCCTGGTAGGCGCCGGTGAGGACGACGGTGGGCTCGGTGCCGGCGGGGGCGTCGGTGGAGTGCAGGAACATCAGCTCGCAGGCGAGCTCACGCGGCGCGGCGGCCATCCAGTCCTGCCAGGCGAGGATGGTCTGGAGGGCGTCGGCGTAGCGGAAGTTGAGGTTGAAGAGGGTCAGCACCGGGATCTGCACGGGCTTGACCTCGTAGTCGGTGACGATGCCGAAGTTGCCGCCGCCACCACCGCGCAGCGCCCAGAACAGGTCGGGGTTGTCGCCGGCCGAGGCGCGGACGGTGCGGCCGTCGGCCAGGACGACGCGGGCGGAGACAAGGCGGTCGGCGCCCATGCCGTACTTGCGGGAGGTGTAGCCCAGGCCGCCGCCCTGCAGCCAGCCGCCCATGGCGACGGTGGGGCAGGTGCCGCCGGCGACCTGGACGCCGTAGGCGGACAGGGTGGTGACGACGTCGACGCCCTGGCTGCCGGGGCCGAGGTGGACGGTGGCGCCGTCGACGCGGACGGCGGCCAGGCGGGAGACGTCGATGACCAGGCCGGGGCTGGTGGAGTAGCCGGCGGCGCTGTGGCCGCCGCTGCGCACGGCGGTGGCCAGGGCGTTGTCCCGGGCGAAGCGCACGCAGGCGGCGACGTCGCTCTCGGTGGCGCAGTAGGCGACGGCCTGGGGGTGGATGGCGTCGTACTGGGCGAGCTGGAGTTGCCGGGCGGTGTCGTAGCCGGTGTCGGCGGGCAGGACGAGGCGGCCGGTGAGCGTGCTGCGCAGGGTGTTCCAGGGCACCGCGGTGGCGGTGGCGGCGAGCACGAGGCCGCCGGTGGTGGCGGTCAGGGCGGTCGCGGCGGTGGCACCGGCCGAGGCCCGTATGAGGGAGCGTCTGCTGAGCACGTGGGTCACTCTCCGTCTGGTCCGTGAACGGGACGTGGGTGTCCCGGCGGGCCGGGACGGGGCGGTTGGGTCAGGTGCAGCATCCGTGAGGACGGCGGCAACGGAGCGGAATCGGGGCGGAGTTCGTCACCTCCGCCCCACGCGCGGCGGGCCGGGGCGGGCCTCGGCGGGCGGCCGTACCGGGGTGTCCGAGGTGGGCCGGCGGGTGGGCTGCGGGGTCGGCGGCAGGTCGTGCAGGACCAGGCTGTGGGCGGCGATGCGGCAGCCGTCGCCCACGCTGACCGGGCCCAGGACGGAGGCGCCGGTACCGATCAGGACGCGGTCGCCCAGGACGGGGTGGCGGCGGCCTCCGCCCGCGCTGTCGTGCAGCCAGCCGCGGGAGCCGAGGGTGACACCGTGGTACAGCGTCACGTCGTCACCGACGACCGCGGTCTCACCGATGACGACGCCGAACCCGTGGTCGATGAAGGCGCGCCGGCCGATGCGGGCGCCCGCGTGGATCTCCATGCCGGTCACCAGCCGCGCCAGCCGGGTCAGGGCGGCGGCGGCCAGCCGGCGCCCGCGCGTGTGGAGCCGGTGGGCGAGCCGGTGCAGGGCCAGGCCCTGCCAGCCTGCGTGCAGCAGCGCCTCCGCCCGGCCGGAGCAGGACGGGTCGCGGTCCAGGACCGCCGTGAGGTCCTCGGCGATCAGCCGCGCCAGCGAGACGCCACGGCCCGTGCGGAAGGCGGGGGCACCGCCCCCACGGGGTGCGGGTGCACGCCCTGCGCGGGAGGCGGGGCCACGGCTCTCACCCGCCCCGGGGCCACGGCCCACCCCGGGTGCGGGACTACGGCCCACCCCGGGTGCGGGACTACGGCCCACCCCAGGCGTGGGGATACCGGCCACGCCGGGTACGGGAGTACGGCTCACGCCGGGTGCGGGACTACGGCTCTCACCCGGCCTGGGAACACGGCCCACGCCGGGTGCGGGAGTACGGCTCTCACGCGGCCCGGGGACACGGCTGTCGCGGGAGGCGGGCGCATGGCTCTCACCGGACGCGGGGGCACACCCCTCGGATACGGGGGTACGGCTCTCACGCGGTCCGGGGACACGGTTTTCGCGGGGTGCGGGGCCGGGGGCGGTCATCGGGCGGGCGTGGGGGTGAGGGCGGGCGGGGTGTCCAGGCGCCTGATGCGGTACATGGTGCGCTGGAAGAGTTCGTCGGCGGTGAGGGTGGCGAAGCGCTGCGGGCCGTTGTCGGCGTCCGGGATGTGCAGCGGGGACAGGGTGGTCCAGGGCGTGGGGTGGCAGAACTGCACGATGGACAGGCGCCCTTCGTGGGTGCCGGGGCGGGCCACGACGCGGTGGACGGCGGCGCGGGCCAGGCCGTTGGTGAGCCGGTCGAGGACCATGCCGACGTTGACGACGGCGTAGCCGGGGGGTGCGTCGACGGCCAGCCACTGCCCGTCGAGGAGGACTTCCAGGCCGGCGGCGGTCGCCCGGGGCAGCGCGGTGATGAGGTCGAAGTCCTGGTGCTCCACCGCCCACACGTGCTGGGTGGAGGGGGCCTGGTCCATCGGCGGGTACCAGGTGGCCCGGTTGACGACGGGCCCGTCCTCCAGCATGTCGGTGAAGTAGTCGGGGTGGGCGCCCAGCGCGCCGGCCAGGGCGCGGACCACGTCGTGCTGGAAGCGCACCATGCGGGTGTGCAGTTCGCGCAGCGCGGAGCCGATGCCGGGAACCAGGTGGTCGGGGAAGTAGGGGTCGGGGTAGCGGGCCGGGTAGCGCCGGCGCAGCGGGTGGCGGGCGGGCAGCGGGGCACCCCAGTGGAAGAGTTCCTTCCAGTCCGCCACCGTGCCTTTCTCGGCGTGCTCCACCAGGGCGGGTGTGTAGCCGGACTGGCCGTTGCTGCCGGGTGTGCGGCAGGTGTGCTTGGCGTCGGCGTCCAGGGCGAAGAAGGCGTGCAGGAAGGCGTACGCCTCGTCCAGGAGGCTTTCGGGAACGGTGTTGCGGACGAGGAAGAACCCGTCGCGCAGCGCGCCGCGCAGGTGTGCGCGGCCGCCGGGCCGTTCCAGGTCGATTTCCTTGAGCATGGTCGGTCCCTTTCACAGGGGGACGGGTTCGACGGTGGATCGTGTTCAGGGCCGGGGCTTGCGGAAGGACAGCGCCAGGTAGGCGAGCCGGTGGCCCTGGTAGGGGAAGTTCCGGTCGATGACCAGGCGGTCGGCGGGGGTGAGCCCGGCGTCGGTGTACAGGCCGGTGACGGCCTGCTCGGTCAGCCACCAGTTCAGGCGGCCGTCGTCCAGGGGCAGTTCGGTGATCTCGCCGTGCGGGCTGAGGAAGACGCTGACGACCGCCACGCCGCCGGGGCGCAGCAGGCGGGCGCCGTGGGCGGCCCAGGCGGGCCAGTCGGTGCGGCGCTGGTGGTGCAGGCAGCCGTTGTCGACGAGGAGGTCCAGGCCCGTGGTGTCGGCGCCGGTGAAGTCCAGGAAGTCGCCCTGCACGAAGCGGGCTCGGCCGCGGGCGGGCGGTGGCGGGTCCCACACGTCCAGCAGGTCCAGGGCGGTGAGGTCGGCGTCGAGTTGTTCGGCGAGCTGGGCGCTCTGGTGGCCGCGTCCGCAGCCCACGTCCAGGACGCGCCGGCGGGCCGGGCCGGTCGCGGGGGGTGCCTGGGCGCAGG
Source organism: Streptomyces sp. NPDC005574 (assembly GCF_040605435.1). NCBI lineage: Bacteria > Bacillati > Actinomycetota > Actinomycetes > Kitasatosporales > Streptomycetaceae > Streptomyces > Streptomyces sp. NPDC005574. Next base: position 90,286 of record NZ_JBEXCW010000026.1, on the reverse strand, counting down.
CGAAGGCGGTGACCCGGGTGTTGGTGTCGGCGCCGGTCCACGAGTCGCGGCCCCGGCCGTACCAGTGCTGGAAGGAGTCGGCGACGACCTGCCGGTAGTCGCAGTAAGTGCTCTGCGGACTGCGGTCGTTGGGGTCGGTGGGGATGTCAGTGGTCGGCGGCATGGGCCCACTCCTCGGCTGTTCCGCGGCCGGCGGCGACGGCCACGGCGTGGCGGCCGCGCGGGCCTTGGTCGACGGTGCGGGAGGCGCTCAGCCAGGCGCCCGCGGCGCTGGCGGAGACGGCGATCTGCTGGCCGCGGCGCAGCCGCCGCATCGCCTCCAGCGCCTTCGGATAGCTGACGGTGGTGAAGGTGAAGTCGTCCTGGTAGGGGGCCAGCAGGGGCTGTTTGAGGCAGTGGCCCAGCCCGCCGGTGCCGTTCATGCGGCGCTCGGCGGTGGGGGCCCGCGGGTCGCCGTAGGGTGCCTCGGCAGGGAAGACGGCCAGCGGCCGGCAGCCGGGCCAGCGGGTGCGCAGGGCCTGGGCGGTGCCGACGAGGGTGCCGGCGGAGCCGACCGCGGCGGCGAACGCGACGGGCCGTACGCCCTGCTGGGCGAGGCGGGCGGTGATCTCCGGGCCGGTGTGTTCGCGGTGTACGGCGGCGGCCTCGGGGGCGCAGTGCTGGAGCAGGAGGTGGCGTTGTTCGCGGGCGGCGATACGGACGGCTTCGTCCATCGCGCCGAGGAAGCCGCCGCCTTCGGGCCCCTGTGTGACGGGGATGTCGTAGCGGCGCAGGGTTTCGACGAGGTGGCCGGGCGCGCCGTGCGGGACGGCCAGGTGCAGGTCGAGGCCGAGGTGGGAGCACATGTCGGCCAGGGCCAGGGCCAGGGAGCCGCCGGAGTACTCCACCAGCCGTACGTCGCGGGTGCCGGCGCGGGCGAGGGCCGCGCACAGCAGGGCGTAGGCGGTGCGGGCTTTGACGGTGCCGGTCAGGTTGGCGGCCTCCGCCTTCAGCCACACCGTGCCGCGGCCGGCCCGGCTGGGCACGGGCACCAGCGGGGTGGCGCCGATGGCGGGGCGGATGTCGGCGAGGCCGGGCAGCAGGCGGTGGGCGCGCCGCTCCAGCGGGGCGAAGGGCGCCTCGATGTCGGCGCGGCTGGGGCGGCGGGCGGCCAGCACCTGGGTGATGTGCGCCCGCCCCGCGGCGGAGGCAGACGCGGCGGCGGGTGCGGCCATGGCGGGGGCTGCGGGTGCGGTCATGAGGGGCGCTCGCTGGTGGCCAGGCGGAATCCGACGGGGTAGAGGGGGCCGGGGAAGGCGCCGTGCCGGCGGCGGGTGCGGGTGAGGTCGCCGAAGCGGGCGAAGCTGCCGCCGCGGGCCACCCGGTAGCGGCCCATCGACTCCACGAGGTGGTCGGTGATGTGCTCGCCGCCCGGGTAGGGGGCGTAGTCGTCGGCGGTGAACTCCTCCACGTTGCCGCCCATGTCGTGGGCGCCGAAGGGGGCCTGGCCGGCCGGGAACGCGCCGACGGGTGTGGTGGTGTGCACGCCCGACTCGCGGGTGTTGGCGGCGTCCGGGTCGAAGCCGCCCGCCCACGGGTAGGGGCGGCCCTCGGGGCCCTTGGCGGCGTACTCCCATTCCGCCTCCGACGGCAGCCGCCACGGGTGGCCCGTGCGGTCGCTGAGCCAGCGGGCGTAGTGGTCGGCGTGGGCGGCGTCGACGCCGGCGACGGGATGGTTGGAGCGCTCCCAGGGGTAGGCGCCGAGGTACCAGGTGGAGGGGCGGTCCTTGAGGCCGGTGTCGGTGAGGAAGGTGTGCCATTCGCCGTTGGTCACCGGGTAGCGGGCGATCCAGTAGTCGGCCAGGGTCACGGGGTGTTCAGGGCATTCCTTGGCGATCCAGGACTCCTGGACGCCGTGGCCGGCCCAGGCGCGGGTGACGTAGCCGATCTCCTCGGCGGGCAGGCCGATGGCGACGGTGGCGCCGGGCACGAAGCAGACGGCGGGCCGGGCGGTGAGGCGGGGATCGCCCAGCAGGGCCAGGATGCCGCCTGCGGCGAGCCGTTCGGCCAGCGGCAGCCCGGCGTCCTCGACGGCGGCGGCCAGCCGCAGCCGGTCGGCCGAGGTGAGGGGGTGTTCGCCGGGAGCGGGGTGGACGCGGGCCGGGTCGGTGAGGTCGGCGCGCTCCTGGAAGTGCGGGCAGCGGGCGACGTCGTCGAGGTTCACGCGCTCGCCTCCTTCAGCAGGGCCAGGGTGTGGCCGCTGGTGGCCTTGGCCGACAGGTAGCGCACGTTGTGCGGGGTGAGGTGGACGGCGGTGGGCAGTACGGCCTCGACCCGGATGCCGCACTGGCGCAGCTGGGCGACCTTGTCGGGGTTGTTGGTCAGCAGCCGGATGCGGGTCAGGCCCAGGGCGCGCAGCATGGCGGCGGCCGCCCGGTAGTCCCGCTCGTCCTCGCCGCGGCCGATGATCCGGTTGGCGCGGAAGGTGTCGATGTCCTGGTCCTGCAGGACGTAGGTGTCGAGCTTGTTGTAGAGGCCGATGCCGCGGCCCTCCTGGCGCAGGTAGAGCAGGACGCCGCCCTCGTCGGCCAGCGCGGTCAGGGCTTCGTCGAGCTGGGGTCCGCAGTCGCAGCGGGCGGAGCCGAACACGTCGCCGGTCAGGCATTCGCTGTGCAGCCGCACCAGGGGCACGGCGTGCGGGGTGTGCGGCAGGACGCAGGCGATGTGTTCCAGGGCGTCGGGCAGGCCGTGGAAGGTGACCAGTTCGGCCGGGCGGCCGGCGGCGCGCTCCAGGGTGATGGGCACGCGGGCGCGGATCGAGGCGGCCTGCGGCAGTGTGCTGAGGGAGGTCATGCTGCTCTGCCTTCTATCGTGGGTGCGGCGGACATGGGGGTCGCCGGGGAAGTGGTGAGCAGGTCGGCCAGGTGCAGCGAGCCGCGTACGGCGGGCCGGCCGGCGAGGTCGAGGCCGACGAGGTCGAGGCGGCCGTCCCAGCCGGCGACGGCGACGGTGCCGTCGGCGAGGCGGAGCATGCAGGACAGTCCCTGGGCGAACTCCGCCAGTAGGTGGCCGGAGGCGAGGGTGGCCGCCGAGTCGTCCCAGTCGATGTGCCAGGCGTACAGGCCGAAGTCGTAGGAGCCGGCCAGGACGACGGGATGGTCCGCGCTGCCCAGCAGGGCCACGCACTTCACGGACTCGTCGGGGCCCAGCAGGGTCTGCACCCGCTCGGCGCGCCAGGTGCCGTCGGGCAGGCGCACGAGCCGGCCGGCTTTGACGGTGTGGTCGCGTGAGGCGCTGGCGGCGGCTTCGCTGCCCAGGGCGGCGACGGCGTTGACGAGGTTGCCGTGTTCCCACAGCCTGCCGCGTCCGCGGGGGCCGCCCGCCTCGACGGTGCGGTCGGTGGCCGCGGACAGGAAACCGCCGTCGAGGGCGGTCAGTGACTTCACCGACCCGTCGTGGGCGTCGATGCGTTCGCGTACGGCGAGGGTGTCGGGGTCGAGCAGGAGGAACTCGCCGTTGTAGGTGCCGGCCACCAGGTGGCCGTCGTGGAGGGTGAGGGAGGGCAGCGGGGAGCCGAGCGAGGCGCTGGTGGTGAGGGTGGTGCCGTCGTGGCGCAGGACGTGCCCGGAGTAGGTGCCGGCCCAGAAGGTGTCACCGTCGCTCGCCAGGGACAGCACGGGCCCCTCGCCCACCTCGATGACGCGGGCCGGGCCGCGGCCCGACGCGCCGGGCCGCAGGGCCAGGACGAGGCCGGAGTCGGTGGCGACGAGGAGTTCCTCGCCGTGCTGGGCGAGCGCGTTGGGGCCGTGTGTGGGCCGGTCGGGGGCGGTGATCTCGACGCCGGTCGTCAGGTCGTACAGGTGCGGGCCGTTCCAGAAGCTCCCCGCCGCGAGGAGGTGGTGGGCGATGTCGACCGAGCGCGGCCACAGCCGGCGGTCCTGGAGGTGGTGCAGGCGGGTGCCGTCGGCGTCGAAGTGGTGCAGGGCGCCGTCGTAGGCGCCGACGACGAAGGAGGAGTCGTCGCCGGCCCAGGCGACCGCGCGGGCCGCCGCGGTGGACACCGCCACCGTGCGCACCACCTCCAGGCCGGCGGTGAGCAGGTCGACGGCGCCGTCGTCGCGGGCGACGGCCAGCATCCGGCCGGAGTGGGACCAGGCGCAGCCCTCGATGGAGGAGTCGTAGCGGCGGGTGACGCCCGCGGTCGGCCGGTCGGGGTCGTGGACGGCGACCACACCGTCCTCGCCGACGGTGGCCACCAGGCCCTGGGCGCTGACCGACACCATCATGCAGTGCGCCTCGTGGGAGGCGACCTCGGCGAGGAAGACGCCGTCGGCGGCCGACCACAGGGTGGCGCGGCCGTCCTCGGAGACGCAGATGAGCCGTTCGCCGTCGGGCAGCCAGGCCACCGAGTTGATGTCGTCGGTGTGCCGGGCCAGCACGGTGTGCAGACGGGAGTCGCCGTCGTCGCCGACCCGCCAGATCGCCACCGTCTTGTCGGCCGACGCGGTGGCCAGCACCTCGGGGTCGACGGGGTTCCAGGCGGAGGCGTTGACCAGGCGGCGGTGGCGCAGCCGGGCCAGCGGGGTGGGACGAGAGGGGTCGGCGGTGTCCCAGACGATCACGGTGCCGTCGTAGGAACTGGTGGCCAGGCGCTGTCCGTCGGGCCGGAATCCCACATGGGTGAGGGGGGCGGAATGGCCTGGTCCGTAGGCCGGAAGGTCAATGGTTCGCACGCCGTCTCGTCCTTTTCTCGGGTCGTCCAGGTTTTTCGGGCCGCTTGGTCTTTCGTTTTTCTGCGGCTTTTCGAAATCTCTGGGCTATCGGGTTCGCCGAGCGCCGAAGTTAGGCGGGAGGGCCGGGGTGTGGCGAGTGGCCGGCCCGCAATCTGGCAACTTCCGGTATTCGGGCCGCCGTGTTGACCACAGGGTCTGTGATCGTGCAATCGGCGCGCGGGGCGGGCTACTTGACCCATTAACCCGGTGCTCCTTGAGGCTCCGGCGTGGTGGGCGGACGCTGACGCGGAACGCAGGATGAGGCCAGGGAGCTGAGCGGCGTGCACATAGTTTTGGTCGAGACGACGTCCGTCCGCGGATTCGACATGGTCGCGGAGATGGCGGACTCGGGAATCGAGGTGAGCTTTGTCACCGCGAACCTGGACGCCTATCGGGGAAAGCCGGGATTCGAGCTGTCCTCGCGCGCCGCACGCATCCTGGAGGTTCCCCGTCTTGCCGCCGGTGATCTCGCCGGGCGGCTGCGCGGCCGGCTCGGGGCGAATCCGCCGGACGGGGTGATCTGCCGCGACGAGGTGTATCCGTTCGCCGTCGCCGAACTCGCCCGGGATCTGGGCGTGCCCCATGAATCGCCGGCCGCGGCGCGGATCCTGGGCGACAAGGCCGCCGTCCGCGCCCGCCTGGCCGAGCAGGGGGTCGGTTCGCTGCGCTGGCGGGTGGCCGCCACCGAGGCCGAGGGGCTGGCGGCGGTGGAGGAGATCGGGCTGCCCGTGGTGGTGAAGCCCACCGCGGGCGGCTGGTCGGTGGGGGTGAGCATCGCCTGGAGCCGGGCGGACGCCGCCCGCGCCCTCGCCCAGGTCCTGGGCGCGTCCGACGGCCGCGACGGTGCACGGCCGCGGGCGCTGGTGGAGGAGTACGCGGTGGGCCGGCACGTCAGCGCGGAGCTGCTGGTGCAGGGCGAGCGGGTCGTGCTGCTCGGGTTCGCCGCCCGGCTGCCCGCGCCGGCCGGCCAGGCCGCCGAGCTCGGCGGCCACTTCCCCGCCCGCATCGAGCAGGAGGCCGCCGCCCGCGGCTTCGTCCTGGACGTCGTACGGGTGCTGGGCATCCGCTCCTCCGCCGTCCACGCCGAGCTGCTGCTGACGCCGACCGGGCCCGAGCTGATCGAGATCAACGCGCGGGTCGCCGGGCATGTGGTGGCCCGTCAGATGTCCCTGGCGCTGGGGCGTTCCCTCACCCGCGACCTGGTGGCGCTGGCCGTCGGGGAGCGGGTGGAGGAGGCCGGACCGCCCGAGACGGTCGTCGCCCTGCACCAGCTGTACAGCCCGGTCGACGCGGTCGTGCGGGGCGGGAAGCCGGTGGACGCGCTGACCCCCGAGGTCCTGGAGACGTACGTCGGTGTGGGTGCCGGCGACCGGGTGGCGGGCCTTGCCACCAACCATGACCGCTTCGGCTACGTACTGGCCCGTGGCCGCACCGGCGAACAGGCCGCGCGGTCGGCCGCCGAGGCCGCCGGGCGCATCCTGCGGTCCCTGGAACTCACTGCGACGGCTGAGGCCGGGACGGTGGCGGAAGCCGAGGCGGTGGCGGAAGCCGGAGCCGCGGCGGTGGCGGGAGCCGAGGCGGTGGCGGGTGCCGCGGTGGTGGCGGGAACCGTGGCCGAAGCGGCGGGAGCCGAGGTGACGGTGGCCGAGGTGGCGGCGACCGCGGCTGAAGCAGCCGAGGTAACGGTAGACGGAGCCGACGCAGTGGCGGCCGGAGCCTGCTCAGTGGCGACCGCGGCCGAACCCGGCGCGGTGGTGGGCCTCTCCCCCGAGGACGCCCCCTGCGGCGAGCATCTGCTGGTGCTGCTGGGGGGTGAGGATCCCGCCGAGCGGATCCTGGCGGCGCTGGGGGCGGTCTCCGCGCGGGTCAGCGTGGTGTGGACCGGCGCGGCGGACGGGGAGCAGGAGGCCCGGGCGCTGTGGCGGCGGCAGTACCGCGGAATGTGGCACAGCGCGTCCACCGGCACCGCTGTCCGGGCCGCGGCCCGGCTGGTGCACGCGGCCCGGCCGGTGCGCTCCCTCCTGAGCTTCTCCCCCTCCCCCGCCGCACAGCAGTTGCGGCAGGGCCCCCAGCCGCCGGTCACCGCCGGCGGCCCGCCGCCGGGGCACACCGTGGTGGTGGCCGCACACGGCGGTGACGTCCGCGTCCTGAGCGTCGTCGACGAGCGGGGCGACGCCCGCGTGTGCCCCTCCGGCCTGGACGGGCGGCGGCTCGCCGCGCTCACCGGGCGGGCCGTGCACGCGGTGCGCGAGGCCCGCCTGGAGGGGGTGGTGCGCTGCCTCTTCCCCACCGACTCCGCCACCGATTCCCCTGGCGCCTCCGACGGCGACTCCCCCGTCGATTTCCCCACTGACTCCCCCACCGATTTACCCACCGGTTTTCCCGGCGACTGCGCCACCGATTCGCCTGCCGGCTTCTCCGCCGGGGCGGCGCCCGTGCTGCTGCCCGGGCTGGACGCGGCGACCATCGACCTCCACGACGCCGTGCACACCCGCAGCCTGGTCTGCGCCGTCGCCGACACAGCACTCGGCCGCACCCCGCGCGGTGAACTGCGGGAGAGGGTCGCCGTGCAGCGCTCGCTGCCGGCGCCCGCCGGCCGGGCGCGGGTGATCGCCGCCCCCACCACCGGTGAACTGGGCGGCCTGCCGGGCCTGTTCAGGGCGCAGGTGTTCACCGCGGCCGGCCGCGTCCACGACGGCGCCGGGCCCGCCGTATGGCTGCGGCACACCGTCGTCGCCGCCGACCGGGAGCAGGCCGAGCGGGCGGCGAGGCGCCTGGAGCGCTCGCTGGTGCTGCGCACCGCACCCCAGTCCCGCACCCACGTCCTGCTGCTGGACCGGCTGGGGCCCGCCACCTGGAGCCTGCCGGACGGCGCGCCCGTCCTGGAGGCCGACCGCTTCCGGCTGAGCGTGCTGAGCTGCGCGGACACCAGCGGGCCGGCCGACATGGCCGTACGCACCGACCTGGGTGACGGCTTCGCGCTCGAACAGCTCGCCCTGGCCGTGCACGCGGGCCACCCCGTGCACCGGGTGGCCGCCCTGTCCGAGCGGCTGCTGGAGCCCGCCGCCCGGCTGCGGCAGCTGCTGGGCACCCCCGGCGAACGCCCCGGGGAGGTGGAGCGGTTCGTGGACAAGGCCGTCATGAAGCGCATCGCCCGCCGCCACGGCATCCGCTGCGCCGACGGGCTGCTGGCGCACAGCCCCCAGGACGTGACCGGCCTGTTCGACCGCTACGGCAAGATCGTCCTCAAACCGAGGGCCGCCTCCGGCTCCCAGGGCGTGCTGGTGCTCTCCTCGTGGCCGGACCTCCAGCGCTGGCTGGCCGAGGAGTTCACCCCCGGCACGCATCTGTGCGAGGAGTTCGTCGACGCCCCGATGTGCCACATCGACGCCGTGATCGGCGCGGGCGAACCGGTGTGGAACGTCTCCCTCTACGAACGCGACACCATGGCGCTGCGGGAGGGCCGGCCCTTGTCGTCGGCGACCGTGGCCGACCCGGCGGTGCGGGCGGCGGCCGGCCGGCTGCTGGCGCAGGTCGTGGACGCCTGGCAGGTACGCACCGGCGTGCTGCACCTGGAGGCGTTCGTGACGCCCGGTGGCCTGACGTTCTGCGAGGTCGCCGCGCGACCCGGCGGCGCGGGTGTCACCGAGGCGTTCCGTGCCACCAACGGCGTCGACCTGCGCCACGCAAAGCTCCTCGCCGACGCCGGTGAGAACCCCCTCGCCGGGCGGCGCGAGCCCGTCGCCGCGTACGCGGGCTGGACGGTGCACTACTGCGGCGGCGGCCGGCTGCTGGAGTACGACGACTCGGCCGTCGCCCCGCTCGCCCACGCCCGCTGCGTGCACGCCCGCGTCGGCGACACCGTCCCCGCCTCGTCGTTCTCGGGCACCGGCGTCAGCACCCACGTCTTCGTCCACGACTCGCACACCGAGCTGACCCGGCTGCTGGCGCTGGCCGAGCACGGCGTGCGGGTGGTCACCGGCCCGGCCGGCCGGCAGGCCGCGTCATGATCCTCGGCATCCTCGGCAGCGCCGCGAAGAACTCGGTGACCCGGGAGGTTTTGGCGCGCGCCGGTGAACGCCTCGGCCAGACCGGCGGCGGCGGTTTCGAAGTGGTCGATCTGGCCGTCGAGTTCCCCCGGGCGCACGCGCTGGAGGACTACGACGATCCGCCGCCCGGCAGCCAGACCGCGCTGCTGCGCGCCCGCGTCGCCGCCGCCGGCGCCGTCGTCCTGGCCACACCCGTCTACCACGGCTCCTACAGCGCGCTGCTGAAGAACGCGCTGGACCACCTCACCGGCGACGCGCTGGCCGGCCGCCCGGTCGGTCTGATCGCCGCCGGCGGCGGACCGCGCGGCGCCGGCACCGCCTGCGACCAGCTGCGCACCGTCGTGCGGGCACTCAGCGGGTGGGCCGCGCCCACCCATGTCGCCACCACCGCCGCCGACCTGACCCCCGGAGCACCGCTGCGCCTGCTGGAGCACCGGCTGGACGTCCTGGCCGGCGAACTCCTGTCGTTTGTGACCTCACGGACGTCCCCCGCGTCCTTCCCCGTCCTCAGCTGAAAGGCCTCACCACCATGGGCTCCCATCTTCTGCTCCTCGCCGGGATCGGCGGTCACGCCCCTGCCGAGGCCCTCGACTCGCTCTCGACCGTCAGCGACAGCGTCAGCGTCGTGTACGTGAGCGCCTGGAACCCCTCCGACCAGATCCGCGCCGACTTCCAACAACGCGACCTGGGCGGTGAGTTCGTGGACGCGGCCGATCTGGACGCGGCCGTCACCGCGGCCGTCGCCCTGCACGGGCGCCGGCCGCTGGACGGCGTGGTGACCTACTCCGAACTGCTGCTGCGCCCCCAGGCCCAGATCGCCGACCGGCTGGGCCTGCCCGGCAACCCGCCCGAAGCGGTGGCCATCGCGCAGTCCAAGGCCCGCCAGCGCCTGGTCTTCGCCGAACACGGCGTGCCCTGCCCCGGCTTCGAGATCATCACCAGCGAGCGGGACCTCGCGGCGGCCGCCGCCCGCGTCGGACTGCCCGGCGTGTTCAAGCCGTCCCTGGGCGCCGGCAGCCAGGGCGTGCGCCTGGTGTCCACCTACGCCGAACTGATCCACTCCTTCACCGTGGCGCGCGCCGAGAAGACCGCCTTCCTGCAGTCCGACGAGGCCTACCTGCTGGAGGAGCAGCTGGCGCTGGAGGCCGACGGCGACAGCGGATACGCGGCCTACTGCAGTGTGGAGTCACTGCTGGCCGGCGGCAGCGCCCACCATCTGGCGATCTCCGACCGGCTGCCGCTGGAACACGGCTACGTCGAGGAGGGCGCCGTCCTGCCCAGCCGGCTGGACCCGGCGACCCAGGCGGCCGTCATCGACGTCGCCGACCAGGCGATCAGAGCCATCGGACTGACCAGCGGCGCCGTCCACACCGAAATCGCGCTCACCGCTCAGGGCCCGCGCGTCATCGAGGTCAACGCGCGCGCCGGCGGGCCGCTGCCCACCATGTTCAAGGCGGCCGCCGGCTACGACTACGCCGCCGAGATCGGCCGCAGCGCCCTGGGCCGGCAGCCGGCCGCGCGACCCGCCTTCGACCAGGTCGCCCTGCTGCGGTTTCTGCCCATCCCGGCCGGCTCCTGGCGGCTGGCCGCCCAGACCCCCGCCGACCAACTGCTGCGCGCCTTCCCCGAACTCCTCTACGTCTCCCCCCGCTTCCTGCCCGGACAGCGCGTCAGCCGGCAGCGCAGCATGCACCTGGCCAGCTTCCTGGTCAAAGCCGCCGACCGAAACGCGGCCCTGGACGTCATGCGGCGGGTGGAAAGGGCCCTTGACATCCGGCTGGTGCCGGGTTTCGGGGCGACGACGGGGGCCGACCGTGACTGACTCCCCTCCCGCGGCCAAGACCGGCGCGGCGGGGCTGCGCCGCTTCTACGCCGTCGGCCTGTGCGACGCGCTGGGCCTGGGCATGTATCTGTCGCTGTCGGTGCTGTTCTTCGCCCACGCGGCCGACCTGAGCAACCAGCAGGTCGGCATCGTCCTCAGCACCTCGGGCGTGGCGTCGTTGCTGGGCGCCATGCCCATCGCGCGGACCGCGGAACGCCACGGGGTGCGGGCCGTACTGGCCGCCCTGTTCACCATCCGCTGCGCCGCCTTCCTCGCGATGGCGGCCGTCTCCTCCTTCGGTCAGGCCCTGGGCGCGGCGGCGGTGGCCGGGCTGCTCAGCCGCGGCATCGGTCCGCTGATCGAGTCCGGGGTGATCAGCCGGGCCGGTGACGCCCAGGCGGTGGGCACCCTGGCGCGGCTGCGGACCCTGCGCAACGCCGGCCTCGCCGCCGGCGCCCTGCCCACCGGCGCGGCGATCGCCGCCGGCGAGGCGTGGGCGTACCGGACGGTGCTGATCGCCTCCGCCGCACTGTTCTTGTGCTGCGCGGTGATCTGCCGCGGCTTCCCCACCTCCCCCGCCACCGCCCGGCGCGGCGGGCGCGCCCGCGTCCTGCGCAACCGCGCCTTCCTCGCCATCACCACCCTCTACGGGGCGTTCACGCTGTCCGCGCTGCTGCTGGGCATCGGGATGCCGCTGTGGATCGTGCAGCGCACCCAGGCGCCGTCGTGGACGGTGACGCTGATCCAGTTGCTGAACACGGCGGTCGTGGTGGCGTTGCAGGTACGGCTGAGCCGGGGCTCGGACCGGCTGACGCGGGCGAGGGCGCTGATGTGCCGCGGGGGTCTGCTGGCGGGACTCGGCGCGCTGGCGGTGCCGCTGACGGTGCTGGGCGGCGGCCGTGTGGACCTGCTGGTCGTCGTCGTGGCGGCAGTCCTGCTGTCGCTGGGCGAACTGCTGATCACCGCGGGCACCACCGGGGCGGCGCTGCTGCACATCCCCCCGGGCCACAAGACCAGCCACCTCGCCGCCCTCAACCTCGGCTTCGCGGCGACGACGGTCATCGGTCCGCCGCTGATCAGCGTCAGCGTCGGCTGGAGTGGGGCCTGGGTGGGCTGGGCGGTGTTCTTCGCCCTCCTTGGCCTGCTCGCCCTGCGCGTGCCCGAACCACCGCCGCGCAGCGCCATGACCCCGGCCGCCCGGCCGCAGGGTGTCACCGCGGGCTGAGCGCGTACGGCGAGAAGAAGAGGCGCCATGCCCAACCGGCCGGTGGGAGGCATCGGTACGACCGCGGTGGCGTCCGCCGGATCCACCACGGTCCGGACCGGCGGGACCCGATCCTCTGCGTCGTGCCTCAGGAGGAGCACCGGCCTGCGCTCCTTCAGCTCCGGTTGCCGGCATCCTGTCCCCGCCCGAGGGCCGGAGGTCCCCAAAACAGGGGTGCGCAGGCGAGGTTGGGGGGAACAATGGCCGCCATGACGTACGAAGGCTCCTCCATCGACCCGGCCAAGCCCAGCATCGCCCGCGTCTACGACTACCTGCTCGGCGGCAAGGACAACTACGCCGTGGACCGTCAGATCGGCGACGTGTTCAAGCGCGACCTGCCCGGCTCGGTGGCCATCGCCTTCGCCAACCGCGCCGCCCTGACCCGGGCGGTCAGGGAGATCGCGAAGACCACCGGCATACGGCAGTTCATCGACCTGGGCAGTGGCCTGCCGACCGCGGACAACGTGCACCAGGTCGCGCAACGCCACGCTCCCGAGTCCCGCGTCGTCTACGTCGACATCGACCTCCAGGTGCTGGTCCACGGCCGCGCGCTGCTGGAGGACAACGACCGCACTCGCGTCGTCGCGGTCGACGTGCGCGACCCCGAAGGCGTCCGCACCCACCCCGACACCCTCGAAGTCATCGACTTCACCCGGCCCGTCGCCGTCATCCTCAGCGCCATCCTGCATCACGTCAACGACGACGAGGACCCGGCCGGCATCGTCCGCTACTGGCGCGACAACGTCCCCTCCGGAAGCTACTTCTTCGTCAGCCACTTCCGCTCCGGCGACAACCCGGAGACCGCGGAGGCCGAGAAGGTCCTCCAGCAGACGTTCGGCCGCGGCCGGTGGCGCACGGACGCGGAGATCGCCTCCCTGCTGGACGGCCTGGAGATCCTCGACCCCGGCATCGTCCCCGCGTCCCTGTGGCGCCCCGAGGAGAACGACAACCCGTGGAGCAGCGGCCGACGACGAGAGCTCACGGTCTGGGAACACCTCATCGCCGCCGGACTCGCCCGGAAGGCGTGAACGTGATCCGCCGTCCCTCGCCCCCGCGCTGACACCCGGACCGCTGCGGCGGCGACCGGCGGGTGCGGGGCCCGCGCCGTCCGGACGGGGGCGGGACGGTGCAGGGCCGGGGGGTCAGTCGATGACCGGGCCCTGGGAGCGGGAACGCTTGAGTTCGTAGAAGCCGGGGGTGGCGGCCAGCAGCACCAGGCCGTCCCACAGCCGTAGCGCGTCCGGGCCGCGCGGGGCCGGGGTAACGACCGGGCCGAAGAAGGCCCGCCCGGTGCCCTCCGGGCCCGGCAGTGCGATCACCGGGGTGCCGACCTCCTGGCCGACCTGGTCCATGCCCTCCTGGTGGGAGGCGCGCAGTTCACGGTCGTAGGTGTCCTGCTCGGCGTAGTCGATCAACTCCGGTGCCAGGCCCGTCTCCTGGAGCGCGCCCGCCATCGCCTCCCGGCCCGGGCCGAGGCTCTGGCGGTGGATGCGGGTGCCGAGCGCGGTGTAGAGGGGGCCGGTCACCTCCTCGCCGTACTTCTGGCGGGCGGCGGTCATCACGCGTACCGGCCCCCAGCCCTCGGTCAGCAGCCGGCGGTAGCGCTCCGGCAGGTCCTGGCGGCCCTCGTTGAGCACGGCCAGGCTCATCACGTGCCAGCGGATGTCCAGGGCACGGTGTCCGGCGACCTCCAGCAGCCAGCGGGAGGTCATCCACGCCCACGGGCACACGGGGTCGACCCACAGGTCGACCGGGGTGGGGGTGGCGTCAGTGGTGGACATGGTCGTCTTCTCCTTCCGGTTCGGCGACCCGCTCCAGCAGGGCCATGGCCCGCTGCCTGGCCGCCGTGGCGTCGCGGACGGGGAGGCCGGCCACGTCGAGCAGGTGCGCGAGCAGGGCGGCGAGGCGGCCCTCGCCGGCGTGCGGCAGGGCTATGGCGCCCTCCCACAGCACGGCGCGGATACGCTCCGCGGTCGGTTCGCCGTCCGCCGCCGACGCGTCGAGCAGCCGGCGGGCACTCCAGCGCTCCAGCGGACCGGGCCGCCAGGCCTCACCGGCCAGGTCCTGTGCGAGGGCGGCCGTCAACGTGTCGAGCCGGTCCACGGCCGGGGCGTCCTGCCCGCCCGGGGCGAGGGTGGTGTCACTCATGGGAGGTGGTTTCCGCTTCCTGTCGTACCTGCCCACGCGCGGTGCGTGCGGCGCGGGCGCCGGATCGTATGGCGTGCCCACACGGTCGGCCGGAGCGGTCGAGGCGCGACCAAGGACCGGTGAGGGGATGGCCAAGGCGCGACCAAGGGGCGGTGAGGGCGCGGCCAAGGGGCGGTGAAGGGGCGGGTGTTGGGCGGGCAGAGAGATGGTCGGGGAAGCGTGATGGGCCGGGCCGGCCCGCCCGAGGGTGGTGAGCCCGGGGTCCGACTGCGCTGTTTCGTGGACCAGGTGCCGTCCACGATCAGGACGGTGCCCCTGCGGAACCGCTTGCGCTGCTGGAGCGCGAGCGAGGGGCCCGAGGCGGTCGACGATGCGGTGAGGGGGTGACGCGCTTGCTGAACTGACGCGGACTCAGCACGGAGAACGGGGCGATCAGGAGGGCTTCGACGTCGTGTCCACACCAGCCACGACAAGGTCATGTTTCGGCCGGCTGGAAGCACTGGGGGCCGCCGTCTCCGTCCGACGGAACCGGCCGTCGGCACCGGGCGTCTGACGCCTCGGCAACCGATCGACCGTGGATCACCGACCAAGGACGTGACAGAGATGTCCCTCGCGTTCGCATCGACCACGGGCGGCCGACGTGCATCTGCCGCGTCGGCCGTCGCGCTGCTCCTGCTCGCCGTCGCCCTGAGCGGCTGCGACCGTTCCACTGCCCCGAAGACGTCCGTCACCTCGGGCGCCCTGCGGGCCGGCGCCTCCGGCTGCCCGAAGACCCGGCGCGATTTCGCCGCCCCCTGGCCGGGGGTCGCCTCGCCGGCCCGTCTCGGGCGGCTCTCCCGCCTCGACAAGGCAGTCGCGCCCGGCCGGCGGCCGGCCCGCTTCGACATCACCGTCACCAATCCCACTGCACGGACCACCCGTCGGGCCTCGCTCGCCTTCACCATCAGCGGCCCCCAGAAGATCCCCACATTCAGCGGCGGTCTCCAGATCCACTACCGCGACCGATGGTGCGAGATCGCCACCTGGATGCGGGCGGAATCCGAGGACTCCCCGTCCGTCTCCGCCGCGATCCCGCTCACGCTGGACCCGCGCGGCAGCACCGTCCTCCACTTCCGGCTCTCCGGTTCACGGCCGACACCCGGGAGCCGCTTCGAGGATGTCGTCGGCTACACCGTCGAGGTCAACCTGCTGTCCACCAAGGACCTCCAAGGCCACCACCTCCACTTCGACCTCGCCCCGGACTCGACAACCGGCCCGCCGTCGAGCCCCGCTTCCCCCTCGTGAGACGGGACGCGGCGCACGATTCTCCTGGCTGACCCGTCTAGTGCCGTGACCGGAAGGGTTCACCGGCTCGCGACGCCCGGCACGGCTCCAGGAACGGACCGTCTCGCGCGGTTCCAGGTGACGGGACAGCCCTCAGGTGGCCGGCCCGCCGGAGCGGCCCGGGCGGCGGGTGAAGCGGCGTAGGCCCCGGCGGGTGGGCTTGAGGGGTTTGTCCTCGGCCGTCAATGGGCCCTGGGCCGCGGTCAGGGCCGGGGTGTGCCCCGGGGCTCCCGGCAGGGACCAGCCGCCGTGTTCGAGGCGGCTGCGCACGGCCTGGGCCATCGCCTGGTGGGACGGTTCGAGCAGGCCCTGCTCGGACAGCCGCTCCCACATGTGCAGCAGTTCCTGGCCGCGGGTGGTGACCTGCCGGTCGTCCAGCAGCCGCTGCCACGCCGCGGTCGCGCGGGCCACGTCGGGTGCCGCCCGGCCCAGGTCGGTGCGGCAGCGGATGCGCGCGACGGCCAGCGCGAGGGTCACCGACAGCGAGTAGTCGCCGCGCAGATACGCCAGGTAGGCCTCGATCGAGCGGGCTTCCAGGGCGAGTTCGTCCTTGGCTCCCCGGCGCAGCGTGAGGTGTTCGCGCAGCGCGCTGGCCAGGACGAACGCGGCGTGCAGTTCCTCGCGCTGCGCGTGCTGGATGATGCGCTCGACGCGGGCCAGCGGCGGGAAGGCCGCCTCCTCCGCGGCGGTGCGCTCCAGCCCGGGCGGCAGGTCGTCCTCGTCGGCGATGGTCCGGCTCGAGCCGTCGGGATACACCCGCACGCGGGCCACCTGCTGCTCGGTGCGGTCGATGACGGTGGCCGCCACCGGCGCCCCCACGGTGCGGGCGAACATGGCCACCGCGTCGAGGATCGCCTCGTTCGCCGGCCGGGTGCCGCCCATGTCCAGCAGATGGCCGTTGACCACCGTCGAGCCGTCCTCGGCGACGTAGGCGTCCAGACGGATCAGCGGCTGCGCAACAAGCGCGGGCAGGTTCCCCTCACGGGGGGCCGGCGAGTGGGGCATCGGTTCAGGCTCCGGGTCGTACGACGCCGAGGATGGGCATGGAGGCGGCCGGCGCGATGGTGACCGTGCGGCCGGGCCGCGGGGCGTGGATGATCTGGCCGCCGCCGATGTACATGCCCACGTGCGTGGCGTCGCTGAAGTAGATGATCAGGTCGCCGGGCTGTGCGGACGCCAGGGCGACCCGGGTCAGGCCCTGCCACTGTGCCTGCGAGGTGCGGGGTATGGGGTGCCCGGCCGACGCCCAGGCCGTGGAGGTGAGTCCCGAGCAGTCGTAGGAGGAGGGGCCCACCGCGCCCCACACGTAGGGTTTGCCGATCTGGGCCCGCGCGAAGTCGACGGCCTGCGCGGCCGATCCGCTCGCCTTGGTCTTGCCGCCGCCCGAGCCGGTCGGGGCGGACGTGCCGCCGCCCGTGGTGGGGCCTGTCCAGCGGGAGGTGGCTTCCTGCGCCTGCTTCTTCTCCAACTGGGCGAGTTTGCGTGTCTGTTCCTTCTTCAGTCCCGCTTCGATCTGCTCGGCCTGGGCGATCTTCCCCTCGATCTTCTGCTTCGCCTCGGCCTTGTCCGCGCGGGTCTTCCTCAGCTCCCGCAGTTCTCTGGCGGCGGTGTCGGTCTGCCGGCTCAGCTGCGCGCGGGCGGCCTTCTGCGTCTGGGAGACGTTGACCAGGCTCCGCAGGGCCTGGCGGGCCTGGGACGCCTCGTCCAAGGCCTGGTCGGGGTGGTCGCCGAGCAGCAACTGGATGCCGGTGGCGGCGAGATCGCCCCCGCGGTACTGCGTCCGGGCGGCCGCGCCGGAGAGGTCGTGCAGATCGTCGACGCGCTGCTCGGCGCGGGCCAGGCCCTGGTGCAGCGACGCCAGCCGCTTCTCCTGCCGGTCCGCCTTCTCGTCCGCGGTGTTGTAGGCCTCGGTGGCCACCTCCGCCTGGCGGTAGAGGCCGTCGAGTTCGGCGCGGATGTCCTCGATCGACGGGTCGCCCTGCGGGCCGGGGTCGCTGGGAGCCGCGTAACTCGGCCCGGCCATCAGGGCGGTCGCTAAGACGAGGGTTGCTGCGGTGGCCCGGCTCCGCAGCCGTCTGCCGCCGGTCGACACGTTCATCCAGCTCCACTCCCCCAGGTCGCATGCGGGCGGCTCGGACAGACGCAAGGCCCTACGCGGTCGCCAATACGCCTCGTGGGGAGGTCCGTTCAAGCCTCGAACACACTATCGTCACCGCGACGGCCGGCCTCTTCCGCCCCGTGCGTGTCAACCCGCGCGTAAGCAACTTTTCTTCCCACCGTCCCCTCGACGCCCGGTGCGCACCGGCCTCTTGGCGCGGCGAACGGCCCGGGCCCCCCGGGGGGACGGGCGGTTGTTTGCGGGGGCGGCCGCGCGGCGCAGGCCTGTTCTGCTGTCGCCGGCGCCGGGTCTCAGAGGCGGGTGCCGACCGCGAGTGTGTCATTCCCCGCGAGCTGCAGGATCGCCCGGGTGATGATGCCCAGTCGGCGCTCATCGAGGCTCTGCGCTGCGGCGATGGTGATGTGACCGATGCCGACCATCGACAGCACCAGGCCGAGGAACGCCCGCTGCCGCTCGTCCAGGCCCAGCGTGTACTGGAGGCCCGACAGGCCCTCCCAGTGGCAGGTGGCCTCTCTGTGCCGGTTGTGGACGATCAGGTTGCGGCGGACGTGAGGCAGGGCGAGGATCGTCTGCTCGTCGACCAGGGCCTGCGCCGCCGCGCGGTCCCCGCCCGGCCTCGCTGTGCGGATGATGTGCCTGGCGAGCGTGTGCAGGTCGTCGTCCGCGTCGGCTGCTCGGTCCTCGGTGTCGATTTCGGTCGTCATGCTGATGCCTCCGTGGGGTGTCGGTACCCGCCGGGGCCGAACGCGGCGGCGAGCACGGCGGGATCAGTGAGGTGTCCGGACCCGTCGGGGCGCCAGAGCCAGAACCGGTAGTCGACGTAGGAGTTCATGGGCGGGCAGTGCAGGGACCAGCCGGCGGGGTGCACCGTCAGCTGACGCACGCCGGCCAGTTCCGCGGCGGCATCGAGCGGCACCAGCCACCAAGCCTTGTCGAGCTCCCCATCGGCGAGCACGGGCCCACGCTGGTCCTCACGGATACGCATCACTGCCGGCATGCCGGTGGTGATGCGGGACTCGGCCACGAGCCACCGCGTACCGCAGACGAGGGGGGCGAGTCTCTCGGCGTCCCAGACCTGGCGTACGAGGTCCGGGTGCGCGGAGCAGTCGGCGAGCCACGAATCCCCGGCCTGGTACCGCTGAGCGAGGTGCATCGGTAGGGCCATGACCAGCACCGTAGGAAGACCGGAGAATCAGCGTGCGCTCTGATTCGCGAATATTCGACCGCAGGCTGCGCTGATTCGCGGTGATACTCAGGTGAGGTCGGTGAAATGGGCGCGGGCCCGACCGATCAGGCGCCGGGCATGGGTGCCGTACACCGCCGACTTGTCGAGCGTCTCCCACACCCGCCGGTACAGGGCCACGCTGTCAGCGTCGTTGAGCCACAGCTCGGCGTGCCATTCCTCCACGATCGTCAGCCGGTCGTCGTACTGCCAGAAGCCATTGCCGGGCGGGAGGCCGAGGGGCGCGCCGAGCGGGACGATGCCGAGGCGGACAGTGTCCAGGCCGATCACGCTGGCCAGCCGGTCGAGCTGCGCGGCGAGGACGTCCGGCGGGGCGACGCCCGCAAGCAGGGCGGCCTCCCACATGATGAGGTGGAACTCCCGGCCGGGCTGGTAGAGCAGCTCCTGCCTGCGCATGCGGGCGCGCACAGCCTCCTCGACGTCCCGGGGCGACTGCTGCAGCTCGGACATCCGGGCGAAGACGTGACGGGCGTAGTCCGGCGTTTGGAGAATGCCGACGACCATGGCGCCCTGCCACGCCCGAAGAACAGTTGACTGCTCGTACTCGACGGAGAGGGCGTCCTGCACCGGGCGGTGGCCGGCACGCAGCTGGCGCCGCCATGAGCGGGTGTGCGTCTCCAGCCCCTGCAGCCGGGCGAGGAGCTCCTCGGCGGTCGCGGGCTGCTGTGTGGCCTGCGCCCACCCCATGAGGTCTTCAGGGGTGGCCGTCTGGCGGCCGGTCTCCAGCTTGGACACCTTGGCCTGTGGCCACCCCAGGACAGCCGCCAGCTCCCGCTGGGTCGCCGTGCCGCGCAGTTCACGCAGCCGTCGGCCGAGGGCCTCGCGGGCTTGCTGGAAGTCCGTGGTCACACAGCGAAGTTACCCGCGGAACTGGTCGTGCGGCACGGCGTGGTGCCAAGCGGCCTCGCGGGCCTGCATGTAGCGGAGGACGTCCACGGGGTCCGTGATCAGCTCGACTTGGGTGATCTCGTCGCCATCGTCGAAGTGGAGCAGGGCGACCACCCGCGAGTCGAAGATCCAGAAGTCTGTGTGCGGCAGCTGGAGTTCGCCTGCCTCGCTACGGCCCAGGACGCGGATGTCCTCGCCGACCGCAGCGTTGCGCCGCGCGTTGTCGAGGAGGTACCGCTGTCCCTCGGTGGGCGGCTCGTCGAGGATCCGCACCCGCTCGAACCGCTTGCCGAGCGCGGCCTGCTCGCGGCGGCCGCGGCACCATTCGTCGTCGAGATCCCAGGTGACCGGCTCGCCCGCGGTGAACTGCTGGTAGGTGTCGGTCGCCTCGTCGGACGCGTACCGCCGGCGGGTCTCCAGCCGCCAGGCGGAGTGCTTCACCTTGCTGAACATGCCGGCGAAGTCGTCGAAGCTGATGAACTGAGGCACGTGGACGGGCTCCTTGGGGCCGAAGTTCGCGAGCAGCTCCCTCGGGACGATGACGGCGTCCTCGTCCGCCGTGAGGTTCTCCAGCTGGCCGAGCTCACCGGAGTCGGTGACGCGGTCGCCCTGCACGACGAACCGGTCTGTGCCGGGGATCTCGTACAGGGTGGGGCATCCGTCGTTGCCGCTGTTGGTGCCGACCTTCCACAGTCGCCTGGTCATGGCGGGTTCCCTTCGTGGGGCTGGTGATCTGCCCGCGCACCGTAGCCGCCGCGGCGGCGGGCGCAACAGGGCGTCAGAAAGCAGCGCGCACGGGCGGGTGAACAGTACGGTGTCCGGACTCAACTCAGGCGGGTCTGATGAGCAATGGGAGCAGTGGGGCGGTCGACGCCGGCGTGTGTTCGTCGCCACGCTCGTGCTGCTGTACGTGAGCGCGGTGCAGGGCTGGGCGGTCCTCACGTTGCTGTGCGGGGTGGTTCTGATCGGCGTCATGGTGACGACCGCGGCGCGCCGCCAGCAGTCAGGCGGACGTACGCCAGGCGGCGGTGAGCGGCCATGGCGGCGCCGCGACTAACCACAGACCGCATAAGGGGTGCGGCTGGTTGGGTCTGGCCTGCGGTTTTCCAGGGGTGATGGCACTCGCTTGTCACACGTCTCGCGGGCCCGCAGAGGTCCGGCCCGCGGCCGAGTCGGGCGCGGTACGTAGATGCCGCGCTACTTCGGCTGCGACTTGAACGGGTCGAGGCGCAGCACGTGAATAACAGCCGTGATCATCAGGGCCCACCCAACGACACGATGGCGCTACCCAGGAAGTACAGGGCCGGCACCCACGCGGGGACGCCGCGTCGCCAAGCCACGGCGAACGGCAGGAATGCCAGCACGGACATGCTGACGAGCGGCACCGCACCCCAGCCCCAGCGGTGCCAGGGAGTGCGGAACATGCGAAGGCGTGGGGAGTAGGCCAGGTGAGCCCTCGGCGTGGGATCCCCCGATGCGTACATGTCGCACAGGATGGCCCGAGGGCGCGTACCGATCAGGTTGGTGGCTTCCTCCTGGCACCCGTTCTCCCACAGCCACGCAACCGCGTTGCACACGGCAGTGCTGGGGCGAAGTCCGTCAGCCCTGTGCTCGATCGCGGCAGCCTCGTACTGGCCGAGGCCATACAGGGCGGTGGTCAGGATCTCGGCGGGCACGGCCACGTGAGCGTAGGGGGCGGCAGGCTTCCGGGGCATGCGGTGCTCCTTCGTGGCGGTAGTCGGTTGTTCATCGCTGCATCGCTGAGTCGTTTCGTGGTTTCGTCGTCTTGTCGCTTCGTCGCCTTTCGTGACGGACGTCAGTCCTGTTCGACGTCCCGCGCGAAGTGCAGGGCCGCGATGCCCATCCGGCGGGCGTGGTAGAAGCGGTGGGCGGCCAGGTTGGTGGTGCCGGAGTCGAGTTCGAGACGGTGGCAGCCGAGCGTCCGGGCGCGCTCGGTGAGGTGGGTGAGCAGGATGGTGCCGATGCCGGCGGAGCGGCGGTCGGGGTCGGTGACCAGGTCGTCGACGAACAGGATCCGGCCGCGGCTGGTGGCCAGGACGCGGTGGGTGGCGAGCGCGACGCAGTGCCCGCCGGCGTCGTAGGCGGCGGTGAACACCAGTCCCTGCGCGTGCGCCTCCGAGGCGAACCGGTCGAAGCCGTCGTCGGTGAGGGCGGGCCGCAGGGCGCGCAGCAGGGGTCGCAGGTGTGCGGACATCTGCGGGGCGTCGGGGCTCACGTCGGTCAGGGTGTAGGACACGGCCGTCAGCGTAGGCACGCCTTCTCCCTTTGCGGGGGCCCGAGTTGACACACGACGGGCCGACCTGACGGACCGTGCCGCGCGATCGGCGCCGACCGCGCCGCAGGCCCGGGGGCGGTGCCAGACTCGGCGACCATGCGTGCCGCCTACATAACCCAGCTCGGCTCCCCCGACGTCATCGGTCACGGTGAACTGCCGCCGCCCGTGCCCGGTCCGCACGACGTGCTGGTCGACGTCGAGGTGAGCGCCGTCAACCATGTGGACACCTTCGTACGGTCCGGAGCGTGGCGCACTCCGCTGGAGTTCCCCTTCGTCATCGGCCGTGACCTGGTCGGCACGGTGGCCGCGGCCGGCCCCGGGGCGACCGGCTTCCGGGCCGGTGACCGGGTGTGGTGCAACAGCCTGGGCCACGACGGCCGCCAGGGGGCGGCCGCCGAGCAGGCGATCGTGCCGGTGGACCGGCTCTACCACCTGCCCGAGGGGGTCGACCCGGTGGACGCGGTGGCGCTGGCCCATCCGGCCGCCACCGCGCACCTGGCGCTGTTCACCCACGGACGGCTGCGGGCCGGCGAGAGCGTCGCGGTGCTCGGCGCGGGCGGCAACGTGGGCAGCGCGGCCGTGGTGATGGCGGCCCGGGCCGGCGCCCGGGTGATCGCCGTCGCCTCCGCCCGCGACGAGCCCTACGTACGGTCACTGGGCGCCGACCACGTGATCGACTACCGCTCCCCCGACGTCGCCGGGCAGATCAGGGCCGCCGCGCCGGACGGCCTGGACGTCCATGTCGACACCTCCGGCCGCAACGACCTGGAGACGGCGGTGGACCTGCTGGCGAGCCGGGGCCGCATCGTCATCCTGGCCGGGCTGCGCACCCGCCCGGTGCTGCCCGCGGGGGCGCTGTACCTGAGGGACCGCTCCGTGCACGGTTTCGCCATCTCGCACGCCGACACCGCCCAGCTCGCCGACGCGGCCCGGGGCATCAACGGGCTGCTGGCGGCGGGCCGGCTCGCCCCGCGCGCCACCGAGGTGCTGCCGCTGAGCGAGGCGGCCGTGGCGCACCGGCGGCTGGACGAGGGGAAGGTGCACGGCAAGCTCGTGCTGCGCGTGCGCGCCTGACGCGGCGCGCGCACGCCCGAGGGGGACCGGCCTGGTGAGGGCGCCGCGGCCACCGCCACGGCGCCCTCACCCGTTCCGCTCACCCGTCCTCCTCCCCCGCACCTGCCCGCCCCGGGCCGGCCCTTCCCGCCCAGCCCCGCGCCCGCCCTGCCCCGTCCGCCCGCCCGCCCGTCCGCCCGCCCGTCCGTCCGCCCGTCCGTCCGTCCGTCCGTCCGTCGGGGGACATCGCCCTCGCACGCGCCGCCGCACAACCGTGCCGCGTTCTCCCGTGACTTCACCTGATCTCGCGTGTTCTCACCTCTGTGCGGGCCGCGCATTGATCCACTGTCCACATTCCTGTCAACTTCCCTGACGCACAAGGGAATTCGACTTGACGGACACCGATCGGCTTCATTGCCCGGCTTCCGCGGGGATCGGCAGGATTGCCGGCATGACAGCGAACACTGACAGCGTCATCGACAATTCCCCGCTCTTCGAACTCGACGCCAGAATTCGTGTTTCCGTGTCCCCGGAGAAGACCTACTCCGTGGTCAGCGATCTGACGCGCAGCAAGGAGTGGAGCCCGGAGTGCATGGGCGGTGAGTGGATCGAGGGTGAGCCCTCGGCGGTCGGTTCGGTCTTCCGCGGCGAGAACCTGCGCAGCGAGAGTGTGGTCGGCTGGGCGCCGCTGATCCGCGGCACCTGGTTCACCGAGGCCCGTGTGGTGGCCGCCGAGCCGGGCCGGACGTTCCGCTGGATGATGCTCACCCATGCCCGTGAGGGCCAGGAGTCCGTGTGGGGCTTCGACATCGAGGACGCCGGCGAGGGCAGCTCCTGGCTGGTGCACCACTTCCGGATGGGCAAGGCCACCGCCGGCATCCACAAGATCGTCGCTGATCTCGACGAGGAGGCCCGCAAGCGGTTCGTCGCCGACTGGACCGCGAAGCTCGAGCAGGACCTCGACGACACCCTGGCCCGTATCAAGGACGTCGTGGAGAAGGACTGAGACAGGCGCCGTCTTTTCACCCGTACCGGCAGGCCGTCAGTTTTTTTGCCGGGCACCACCCCCCTTTCAGGATTCCGCAGCCATGGACGAGAGATCGGTTACATGTTTCTCCAGCGAATAGGAAGCAAGGGAATTCGGCTGGGCACGCTGTTCGATCGAGCGGCCGCCCGGCATCCGGCGAACTTCGTGATCCTCGACCACGACCTGGACATCGCCCCCGGCCTGGGCCGGCGGGCGACGTTGACCGAACTGGCCGATCTGGTGGACGACTTCGCCTCCCGGCTGTGGTCGGTGGGCGTGCGTCCCGGGGATCACGTCGTGGTGCACAAGAGCGACAACTTCGACATCTCCCTTCTGGCGTGTGCCGTCGCGCGCACCGGGGGCATCCCGGTGCTGCTGTCGCCGAAACTGGACGGCGCGACGGTCGCCGAGCTGCTGCGCCGGGTCGGGCAGCCGTTCCTGGTCACCGACCAGGACAAGCTCGAAATCGATCTGCCCGCCGAAGTGTTCGGCCTGTCCCGCACGGTGCTGCTGGCCTCCGGCCGGTTCGAGGGCGCGACCTCGTTCGCGGCGCTGGCCGGTGCGGCGCGTGTGCCGGCGGTGGACATGCCCATCGACCACCCCACGCTCATCACGCACACCTCCGGCACCACCGGCACGCCGAAGCTGGCCGTGCACACCGGGATGAGTTTCCAGTCCCGCTACCGGCCGCAGGCCACCGTCGTGGGCGCGGCGGTGCGCCGCAGCGAGCCCGTCGCCGTCCATGTGTCGTTCGTGCACTCGCGGATGTTCACGGCGATGCCCATCTCGATCCTGCAGGGCCACCCGCTGATCGTGCTGCGGGACGACGACCCGCAGGTGGTGGGTGATCTGTTCGCGCAGGTTCCGCCCGGGTTCATCGAGGCCCACCCCAACACGTTTTTGCGCTGGGAGACGCTGGCCGACGACCCGCGCGAGCCGCTGGCGAACGTGAAGTACTTCTCCTCCACCTTCGACGCCATCCACCCCCGGACCGTGCACACCCTGCTCAAGGCGTCGCGCCGCAAGGGCCGGCGCTTCGCCCAGGCCTACGGGCAGAGCGAGGTCGGTCCGATCGCCGCGCGCACCTACTCCCTCAAGGACGGCGCCGACTTCAACGGCCGCTGCGTGGGGGTGCCGTTCCCGGGCATGACCGGGGTGCGGGTGGTCAGCCGCAACGGCGCGCCGGTCACCCGGGAGAACCCCGGCTTCATCGAGGTCAAGAGCGACGGGCGGATCGTCACCTATCTCGGGGAGCACCAGCGCTGGCAGAAGCAGGTCAACGACGGCTGGTGGCGCATGGGTGACGTCGGCTACCGCACCCGGTTCGGCTGCCTGCACCTGCTGGACCGCGAGGTCGACGAGATCCCGGGCGTGCAGTCCACCCTGGAGATCGAGGACAAGCTGTTCACGCGGCTGCCGGAACTGGTGGAGGTCATCATCATCGCCGGGCCGGACGGGCGGGCGGTGCCGGTGGTGTGCACCCGCGACGACGCGCCGCTGGATCCGCTGGCGTGGAAGAGCGCGGTGATCGACCTGCCGGCGCTGGGCGATCCGGTCCAGTGGCGTCTGGAGGACCTGCCGCAGACCGCCACCACCAAGATCAAGCGTCTGGAGCTGGCCCGCCTGCTGGCCGCGGCACCCCAGTAGCAGTCGCTTGCGCGGATACCGCCGGGCGCCGTGGGAGCGGGGCCCGGCCGGGCCACGCACGCCCGGCCGCGGCCGCCACCCGCACACACCCGGCCCGCCTCTCCCCCGCGGACCGGCCCGCACCCGACCGGCCCGCCTCCCCCGGGGGCCGACCCCGCACACATCCGGCCCGCCTCTCCCCCGCGGACCGGTCCGCCTCCCCCGGGGCCCGCCCCGCACCCGACCGGCCCGCCACCCTCCGGGGGCCGACCCCGCACACATCCGGCCCGCCTCTCCCCCCGCGGTCCGGCCCGCCTCTCCCCCCTGCGGACCTGCGGGCCGGACCCCGCCGCCCTGCCTCCCCCCCCGTCCCTTTCCTTTTTCTGTCTGTTGCCGGTGGCCGGCCGGCCGTTCACGTCCCTGGCCGGCCGCCGGCCACCCCCTGCCCAGAAACGGAGTATCCGCATGAGCAGCACCCTCGAGGTGTGCATCATTGGTGCCGGCCCGCGCGGGCTGTCGGTCCTGGAACGGCTGCTGGCCAACGAGCGCCGCAGCCCGGCGCACAGCGCGGTCACGGTGCATGTCGTGGACCCCTCGGCGCCCGGCGCCGGCACCGTGTGGCGCACCGAGCAGTCGCAGCACCTGCTGATGAACACGGTGGCCTCGCAGATCACCGTCTTCAGCGACGACAGCGCCACCATCGACGGCCCCATCGAGCCCGGCCCCAGCCTGCACGAGTGGGCGCAGAGTCTGGCGCTGCTGGGGGATCCGGCCGAGCTGGACGCCGGCGTGGTCGCCGAGGCGCGCCGGCTGGGCCCCGACTCCTATCCCACCCGCGCGTTCTACGGCCGCTACCTGCGGGACTGCTTCGAGCGGATCGTGCGGGGCGCGCCGGACCATGTTCGGGTGCGGGTGCACCGCTCGCGGGCGGTGGCCGCGGCGGACACGCACGGGGTGCCCGGCGGTCCGCAGGGCATCCGCCTGGAGAACGGCACCCGCCTCAACGAGCTGGACGCCGTGGTGATGGCGCAGGGCCACGTCCGGGCCCGGCTGTCGGCGCGTGAGGCGCGCACGGCGAGCCTGTCGCGCATCCACCACCTCACCTACGTCACCCCGGCCAACCCGGCCGACCTGGAGCTGAGCGGCATCGAGCCGGGGCAGAACGTGCTGCTGCGCGGGCTGGGCCTCAACTTCTTCGACCACATGGCCCTGTTCACACTGGGCCGCGGCGGCCGCTTCGAGCGGGCGGCCGGCGGCGGGCTGGTCTACCGGCCCTCCGGCCAGGAGCCGAAGCTGTACGCGTTCTCCCGGCGCGGAGTGCCCTACCACGCGCGCGGCGAGAACGAGAAGGGCGCCACCGGCCGCTACTTCCCCCGGCTGCTGACCGCCCAGTACATCGCGGGGCTGCGCGAGCGGGCGGCCGGCGGGCGGCCGGTCACCTTCGGTGAGGACCTGTGGCCGCTGATCTCCCGCGAGGTGGAGAGCGTCTACTACGGCGCGCTGCTGGCCGAGCGCGGACAGGCCGAGCTGCGGGAGGAGTTCACCGGGCGGCTGCTGGCGCTGGCCCCGGACGCCGACCCCTCGGCCCTGCTGGACGCCTACGGCATTGCCGCCGCCGAGCGGTGGGACTGGGAGCGGCTGTCGCGGCCGTACGGGGAGCGGGTGTTCGCCCATCGCGCGGACTTCACCGGCTGGCTGCTGGACTATCTGCGGCGCGATGTGGAGGAGTCCCGCAAGGGCAACCTCTCCGGTCCGCTCAAGGCCGCCCTGGACGTGCTGCGCGACCTGCGCAACGAGATCCGGCTCGCGGTCGACCACGGCGGCCTGGAGGGCAACTCCCACCGCGACGACCTGGAGGGCTGGTACACCCCGCTCAACGCATTCTTGTCGATCGGCCCGCCGGCCTCCCGTATCGAGGAGATGATCGCGCTGATCGAGGCGGGTGTGCTGACGGTGACCGGGCCGGGCACCCAGGTCCGTATCGACACCACCGCGGGCACCTATGTGGCGACGTCGTCGGCGGTGCCGGGCGAGCCGGTGCGGGCCACCGCGCTGATCGAGGCCCGGCTGCCCGAACCGGACCTGCGCCGCACCGACGACCCGCTGCTGCAGCACCTGCTGGACACCGACCAGGCGGCGCCGTTCCAGATCGCGGGCGCCGGCGGCTCCAGCTACCAGACCGGCGGCCTCGCGGTCACCGAGCGGCCCTACCGGCTGCTCGACGGCCGCGGCCGCGCCCACCCGCGGCGCTTCGCCTACGGCGTGCCCACCGAGTCGGTGCACTGGGTGACCGCGGCCGGGATCCGGCCCGGCGTCGACTCGGTGACCCTGGGCGACTCCGACGCGATCGCCCTGGCGGTGCTGGCGCTGCCGCCGGTGGCCCATGTGCCCGACGGGGTACGGCCGGTGGACACCGACAGTGAACTGTCCGGGGTGATCGTGTGAGCCTCCCGCCGGCAGGAGCGGGCGATGTGGGGCTGCTGTCACCGGTCCGGGCCGGCACCCCGGTGGAGGCGGCCACCGGCGACCAGGCGTGGCTGCAGGCCATGCTGGACGCCGAGGCCGCCCTGGCCCGGGCGCAGGCGTCGCTGGGCACCGTGCCGAAGGAGGCCGCCGAGACCATCTCGGCGGCCGCCGACGCCGGCCGCCTGGACGTGCGGGCTCTGGCGCTGGCCGCCCGGGAGACCGCCAACCCGGTGGTCGGCCTGGTGAAGGCGTTCACCGCGGTGGTGGCCGAGGCCGACCCGCGGGCCGCGGAGTACGTGCACCGCGGCTCCACCAGCCAGGACGTCTTCGACACCGGCGCCATGCTGGTGGCCGGCCGGGCGCTGCGCATCGTGCGCGCCGACCTGGCGCGCACCGGGCGCGCCCTGGCCCGCCTGGCCGCCCACCACCGCGACACGCTCACCGTGGGCCGCACCCTGGCCCTGCACGCCGTACCGACGACGTTCGGGCTGAAGGCGGCCGGCTGGCGCCAGTTGGTGGGGGACGCCGAGGCGCGGCTGGCCGCCGTCCAGGAGGGCGGGCTGCCCGTCTCGCTGGGCGGGGCGGCCGGCACGCTGGCCGGCTACCTGGAATACGCCGCCCTCGACAACGACAACGACAACGACGGCGACGGCGACGGCGACGGTGGTGGTGGTGGCGGGGGCGGGGGGCGTGTCGATCCGGGCGTCTATCTGGACCGGCTGGTCGACGCGTATGCCGCCGAGACGGGGCTGGCGCGGCCCGTGCTGCCCTGGCACGCGCTGCGCACCCCCGTCGCCGACCTGGCCTCCGCGCTGGCCTTCACCGCGGGCGCGCTCGGCAAGATCGCCGTGGATGTGCAGTCGCTGGCCCGCACCGAGGTCGGTGAGGTCGCCGAGCCCGCCGTGGAGGGCCGCGGCAGCTCCTCGGCGATGCCGCACAAACGCAACCCCGTGCTGGCCACTCTGATCCGCAGCGCGGCGCTGCAGGTGCCGGCCCTGTCCGCGGCGCTGACGCAGTGCCTGGTCAGTGAGGACGAGCGGTCGGCCGGCGCCTGGCACGCGGAGTGGCAGCTGCTGCGCGAGTGCCTGCGGCTGACCGGCGGCGCCGCGCACACCGCGGTGGAACTCACCGAAGGGCTCCAGGTGCGGCCCGAACGCATGCGCACCAACCTGGACATGACGGGCAGTCAGATCGTGTCGGAGCGGGTGGCCGCCCGCCTCGCCCCGCTGCTGGGCAAGGCGGCCGCGAAAAGACTCCTCACCCAGGCCGCGGACACCGCCGAGGCGACCGGCCGGCCGCTGGCGGAGGTGTTGGCCCGTCTGCCGGGCCTGCCCGCCGGCGTCGGCGGCCGGCTGGCCCGGCTGTGCGATCCGGCCCACTACACCGGAGCGGCCGGCGCCCTCGTCGACCGCGCGCTGCAGCACTGATCCCCCTACCCCCGCCGCCACCCTCGCGGCCCGGCACGGCCCCCGGGGCCGTACGGGAGGCCGCCTGGAGAAAGCCGAGGAGAACATGACCAGCGCACCCCCCGCCCGAGGGCGGTGGATCGAGAACTGGGACCCCGAGGACGAACAGCGGTGGGAGCAGGGCGGCCGGCAGGTCGCCCGGCGCAACCTGGCGCTGTCGGTGCTGTCGGAGCACATCGGGTTCTCGGTGTGGAGCATGTGGTCGGTCCTGGTGCTGTTCCTGTCGCCGCGGATCGGCTTCGACTTCCAGCCCGACGAGAAGTTCCTGATGGTGGTGGTGCCGACCCTGTCGGGGGCGCTGCTGAGACTTCCCTACAGTGCGGCGGTGACCCGGTTCGGGGGCCGCAACTGGACGGTGTTCGCCTCGCTGGTGCTGCTGGTGCCCACCGCCGCGACCACCTACGTCGTGCAGCACCCGGGCACCCCGCTGTGGGTGTTCCTGCTGATCGGCGCGGCCGCCGGGGCGGGCGGCGGGAACTTCGCCTCCTCGATGACCAACATCACCGCCTTCTATCCCCAGCGCCACCAGGGCTGGGCGCTGGGGGTGAACGCGGGCGGCGGCAACCTGGGCGTGGCCGCGGTGCAGTTGCTGGGTCTGCTGGTGATCTCCGTCGCCGGTGACACCCACCCCGCCTACGTCGCCGCCTGCTACCTGCCGCTGATCGCGCTGGTGTCGGTGCTGGCCGCGCTGCGCATGGACAACGTGGCCGTGGTGCGCACCGCGCGCGGCGCGCAGCGTGAGGCCGCCAAAAATCCGCACACCTGGTGGATCTCGCTGCTGTACATCGGCACGTTCGGCTCCTTCATCGGGTTCGGGTTCGCTTTCGGGCTGGTGCTGCAGAGCCAGTTCGCCTCCACACCGCTGGAGGCGGCCTCGTTCACCTTCCTGGGGCCGCTGCTGGGCTCGGTGGCGCGTCCCCTGGGCGGCCGGATCGCCGACCGGTGCGGCGGGGCGCGGGTGACGCTGTGGGCGTTCGCCGGCATGGCGGCCGCGATCGGCATCCTGCTGCCGGCCGGCCGCAGCGGCTCCTTCCCCCTGTTCGTCACCGGGTTCACCGTGCTGTTCGTGATGAGCGGCGTCGGCAACGGCTCGACGTACAAGATGATCCCGGCGGTCTTCGCCCGGCAGGCGGAGGAGGCCGTCACCTCCGGCCGTGACGCCACCGCCGCCTTCGCCCGCTCCCGCCGGCTGTCGGGCGCCGTCATCGGCATCGCCGGCGCGGTGGGCGCGCTCGGCGGCGTCGCCATCAACCTCGCCTTCCGCTCCGCCTACGGCCATCTGGGCAGCGGCGAGCCCGCGTTCTACGCCTTCCTCGCCTTCTACGGCCTGTGCGCCGCGGTGATCTGGACGGTGTACCTGCGTGGCGCCCGCGCCGCCACCGTCCTGCCCGACACCACGCGACAGCGTGCCTCCCATGTCCGCTGAGCGCGACATACGCAGGCGGCCCGCGCGCGCGGAGGCCACCACGCACGGGCCGGTGCCGCCCCGGGCGGGACGGCGTGCGCCCGGCAGGAGCGCGTCTTTCCCGGGCGTGGCGCGGCAGACGCGCGAGGGGGCCGCGCCGGAGAGTGCGACGCACTGCCCGTACTGCGCGCTGCAGTGCGCCACCGTGCTGTCGGGCGGGCGGGAGCGCACGGCCGTGCGGCCCGCGGCCGACTTTCCCGTCAACCGGGGCGGGCTGTGCCAGAAGGGGTGGACGGCGCCCGCCCTGCTCGCCGCGCCCGACCGGCTGCTGAGCCCGCTGGTGCGCGGCGCGGACGGCGAGCTCGCGCCGGCCGGCTGGGAGCAGGCGCTGGACCTGGTCGCGGGCCGGCTGCGGGAGATCTCCGCCCGGCACGGCGCGGACGCGCTCGCGGTGTTCGGCGGCGGCGGCCTGACCAACGAAAAGGCGTACACGCTCGGCAAGTTCGCGCGGATCGCCCTGGGCACCGCTCAGATCGACTACAACGGCCGCTTCTGCATGTCGTCGGCGGCCGCCGCGGCCGGCCACGCCTTCGGCCTGGACCGCGGGCTGCCCTTCCCGGTCACCGACCTGGCCGAGGCCGATGTGATCCTGCTGGCCGGGGCCAACCCGGCGGAGACCATGCCGCCGCTGATGCGCCACCTGGAGCGGGCCGACCTCGTCGTCATCGACCCCCGCCGCACCCGCACCGCCGAAAGCGCCGCCCTGCATCTGCAGCCGGCCCCCGGCACCGACCTCGCCCTGGCGCTGGGCCTGCTGCATGTGGCGGTCACCGAGAACCTCCTGGACACCGCCTACGTCCAGGCGCGCACCACCGGCTTCGACGCGGCCTGGGAGAGCTGCGCCGCCTGGTGGCCCGAGCGTGTGGAGGAGGTCACCGGGGTGCCGGTGAGCGACCTGCGCACCGCGGTACGGCTGCTGGGCGGGGCGCGCCGCGCCTACGTGCTGACCGGGCGGGGCGCGGAGCAGCACAGCAAGGGCTCCGACACGGTCGCCGCGTTCATCAACCTCGCGCTCGCCCTGGGTCTGCCCGGCCGTAGCGGGCGCGGCTTCGGCACCCTGACCGGGCAGGGCAACGGGCAGGGCGGCCGCGAGATGGGCCAGAAAGCCGACCAGTTGCCCGGCTACCGCTCCCTCACCGACCCCGCCGACCGCGCCCACATCGCCCAGGTGTGGGGCGTGGCGGCCGACGCGCTGCCCGCGCCGGGGCGCAGCGCCTACGAACTGCTGGACTCCCTGGCCACCCCCGGCGGGCCGCGGGCCCTGCTGGTGTTCGGCTCCAACCCGGCCGTCTCCGCGCCCCGGGCCGCCCATGTCAGCGAACGCCTGCGCGCCCTGGACCTGCTGGTGGTCGCCGACTTCGTGCCCTCGGAGACGGCCGCGCTCGCCGACGTGGTGCTGCCGGTGACGCAGTGGGCGGAGGAGGAGGGCACCCT
The DNA here is from genome assembly GCF_040605435.1 of Streptomyces sp. NPDC005574. Taxonomy (NCBI): domain Bacteria; kingdom Bacillati; phylum Actinomycetota; class Actinomycetes; order Kitasatosporales; family Streptomycetaceae; genus Streptomyces; species Streptomyces sp. NPDC005574. The sequence continues at coordinate 57,846 of NZ_JBEXCW010000026.1, read as the reverse complement.
CACCAGCCTGGAGGGCAGGGTGCTGCGCCGGCGCGCCCACCTCGACCCGCCGCCGGGGGTGCGCACCGACCTGGAGGTGCTGCACGCGCTCGCGGTGCGGCTGGGACAGCCCGCGCACCGTTTCCCCACCCGCCCCCGCGAGGTCTTCGAGGAACTGCGGGCCGCCTCGGCCGGCGCCCGCGCGGACTACTCCGGCATCAGCTACGCCCGCCTGGACGCCGGCGAGGCACTGCACTGGCCCTGCCCGTCAGGCGATCATCCCGGCACACCGCGCCCCTTCCTGGACCGGTTCGCGCACCCCGACGGGCGCGCCCGGTTCGCCGCCGTCGACCACCGCCCGCCCGCCCAGACCCCTGGCCCGGCCTTCCCGCTGTATGCGACGACCGGCCGGGTCCTGGCCCACTACCAGTCGGGTGCGCAGACCCGGCGCGTGCCGGAGCTGATGGCCGCCGCACCGCAGGCGGTCGTCGAGATGCACCCGGACACCGCCCGCCGCTTCCACCTCGCCGAGGACCAGCTCGCCGACATCACCTCCGCCTACGGCACCACCCGCGCCCGGGTACGCCTGACGCGTGCGGTGCGGGCCGACACCGTGTTCGTGCCGTTCCACTTTCCCGGCGCCGCCCGCGCCAACCTGTTCACCGGCGACGCGCTGGATCCGCGCAGCCGCATGCCGGAGTTCAAGGTGAGCGCCGTCCACGTCCGGCCGGCGGGTGAGCGGCCGTGAGCGGGGTCGTCATCGCGGGCGGCGGCCCCGCCGCGCACCGGCTGGCCGCCCGGCTCCTGCAGCACGGCTACCCGGGCCGGGTGAGCGTGATCGGCGCCGAGCCGCGGCCCGCCTACCACCGGGCCCTGCTCGCCTCCGTCCTGGACGGCACCCTCGATGCCGGCCGGCTGGCGCTGCCCGCACTGCCCGCCGCGGTACGGCAGTTGACCGGGGTGACGGTCCGTGCGGTGGACCGGGCGGCCCGCACGCTGCGCACCGGCGACGGCCGCACCCTGGCCTACGACGTGCTGGTGCTGGCCACCGGCGCCCGCACCCCACTGCCGCCGGTGGCGGGCCTGGTGAGCGCGCCGGGACACCTCGCCGACGGGGTGCGCACGGTGCGCGGCGCCGCCGACTGCCGGCCGCTGCCCGAGGGGCCGGTGGTGGTCCTCGGCGGCGGGCTGCGCGGCGTCGAATCGGCGCTGGCGGTGCGCCGCGCCGGCCACGAGGTCACCCTCGTCCACCCCGGCGGCCGGCTCATGGGACGCCACCTGGATCCGGTCGCCGCCGCGATGCTGGCCCAGTGGCTGACCGGGCAGGACATCACCCTGCAGCTGGGCCGGCGGGCGAGCGAGTACACGCCGGGCAAGGTCGTCCTGGACGACGGGCAGGTCCTGGCGGCGGCCACCGTCCTGCTGTGCACCGGCACCCTGCCGGAGACCGGCCTGGCCCGGGCGAGCGGCCTGGCCGTCGGCGCGGGCGTCCTGGTCGACGACCGGCTGCGCACCACCGACCCGCACATCCACGCCATCGGCGACTGCGCCGAACACGCCGGCCTGCCCGGCGCGACCGTGCTCGGCGCGTGGGAGCAGGCCGAGACCCTCGCCCGCGTCCTCACCGGCCACGACGCCGCCTACACCCCCGGGCGGCGGGTGCTGCGACCGCGCACCCCCGGCCTGGACCTGGTCGTCGTCGCACCCACCGGCCCGCCCACCGGTCCGGGCGAGGAGCGGAGGATCTCGCTGGTGGACCGGGCGCGCGGCCGCTACGCCCGTCTCGTGCTGCGCGGCGACACCCTCCACGCGGCAACCGTGATGGGCTCGCCCGCCGCGGTCGCCGCCGTCAGCGGACTGCACCTGCACGAAACGCCCCTGCCCGCCGACCTGTTCGCCCTGCTCGGCGGCGGCGACGGCCACTACGCCGGACAGCAGACCCTCGCACCCGAGGCCGTCGTGTGCCACTGCAACAACGTCACCCGCACCGGCGTCGAGGACGCCTGGCACGCGGGCGCCCGCGACCTGCCGGCGCTGGCCCGCGCCACCCGCGCCACCACCGGCTGCGGCGGCTGCGCCCCGCTGGTGCGCACCCTGTGCACGGCGCTCGCCGCCGGCCGGAACGGAGAGACACCGTGAGCACACGCACGCTGGTGGTGGCCGGCCACGGCATGACGGGCCACCGGCTGGTCGAGGAGATCCTCACCCACGACCGCCACGGACACTGGCGCGTCGTCGTCCTGGCGGAGGAACCACGCCCCGCCTACGACCGGGTGGCGCTGTCGACCCTCCTCGACGGCGCCACACCCGGCACCCTCACCCTGCCCACCCGGCAGGTACCCGACGACCGGCGCCCGCACCTGCGCCTGAACGCCCCCCTCACCGGCGCCGACCCCGCAGCCCGGACGGTGACCTGCGCCGACGGCGCCACCTTCGGCTACGACGCGCTGGTTTTGGCCACCGGCTCCCGCCCGTTCGTGCCCCCGGTGCCCGGACACGACCTGCCGGGCTGCTTCGTCTACCGGACGGTGGAGGACATCGCGGCGATCCGCGCCGCCGCCGCGCCCGGGCGCGACGCGGTGGTGGTGGGCGGCGGACTGCTCGGCCTGGAGGCGGCGGGCGGCCTGCGGCTGCTGGGCATGCGGCCCCACGTCGTCGAGCACGGCCCGTGGCTGATGTCGCGCCAGATCGACGAGGGCGGCGGACGGGTACTGGCCAGGGCCGTCGACCGGCTCGGGGTGGGTGTGCACTGCGCCACCAAACTGCGCGCGCTCACCGCGGGCCCCGCCGGCCACGTCGAGCGGGCCGAACTGAGCGACGGCCGGGTCCTGGACGCCGCCCTGGTCGTCTTCGCCGCCGGAGTACGCCCCCGCGACGAACTCGCCGCCCCTCTGGGCCTGGACCGCGGGGAACGCGGCGGCTTCCTCGTCGACCGGTGGTGCCGCACCGGCGACGAACACATCTGGGCGATCGGCGAGTGCGCGGCCGTCGAGGGCCGCTGCCACGGACTGGCCGCACCCGGCTTCCGCATGGCCGAGACCGTCGCCCGCCAACTGCTCGGCGACAGCGGCGAGGCGTTCACCGGCGCCGACGCCTCCGCCACCCTCAAACTCCTGGGCGTCGAGGTGGCCGGCTTCGGCGACGCACACGCCCACACCCCCGGGGCCATCGAGTACGTCCACGACGCCCCGCACACCGACACCTACGCCAAGGTCGTCCTGGCCGCCGACGGCCGCACCCTCCTCGGCGGCGTCCTGGCCGGCGACACCACCGCCTATCCCCTGCTGCGCACGCTGACCGGCCGCCACCTGACCGCCTCCCCCGACACCCTGCTGACCACCTCCGCGCACGGAGCATGAGGAGGGTCCTGCGCGAGGCCACGCCGGCCCCACCACGATGCGGATCGAGGTCACGCCGGCCCCACCAGGATGCGGATCGTCGAACGGCTCGCGGCCACCCCCGCGTCGGTGATGTCGCGGCGCACCGGGCCGCGACACGCTTCAGCTCCTGTCCGCGGGGCGGGAACAGGAGCTGTCGGGGCGCTCACCGGCGAAGCCCGATCAGGACGGGGCCGCCGGCTCGTCGTGAGCGGTGGGGTGGGGTGTGCCGGCGCGCTGTCCCTCGCCCGGTGCGCGCCGGCACACCTGGATGGACCCTGCCCGGGCTCCGGGTGGGGAGCCGAACGCTGGGCGGGGTCGCTGTGTGCGGGCCCGTGTCGGGGGTGGGCACGGGCCCGCGGTCGGTGGGTGGTGCGGGTGCCGGGCCGGTGGCGCCGGGGGTGGGGCGCGGCCGGGGACGGCGGGTCTGGTGGCCGCGGGCCCGGGGGTGGTGGGCGCAGGCGGCCGTGCGGCGGGATCGCCGGCGGGTCGTCAGTTGTCGTAGGGGCGGCGCGTCTTGGCCTCCTTGGTGGCCAGTGCCCACCAGCTCAGCCGGTCCCACAGGACCTTGGCGGCGGCCTCGGCGTCGGACGGTTCGGTGAGGGTGCCCTCGGAGTCGAACTGGGCCCAGGGGCCGTGGAAGCTGACGCCGTCGCGGATGGTGACGGCGTGCAGCTCGGTGAAGATGTGCTTGAGCTGCTGGACGGCGCGCAGGCCGCCGGCGAGTCCGCCGTAGCCGACGAAGCCGACGGGCTTGGCGTGCCACTCGTTCTGGGTCCAGTCCACGGCGGCCTTCAGGGCGGCCGGGAAGCTGTGGTTGTACTCCGGTGTCACCACGACGAAGGCGTCCGCCTGGGACAGCCGGGCCGAGAACGCGCCGAGGAGTTCGGCGACCTCGGGTTCCGGCTGGTCGCTCAGGGCGGTGGGGAGCGGGAAGTGCGCCAGGTCGACCAGGTCGACCTCGATGTCGTCGCGCTGGTCGGCGGTGGCCACGAACCAGTTCGCGATCGTGGGACCGAACCGGCCCTTGCGTACGCTCGACAGGATCACGGCCACGCGGATGCGATCACTCGACATGTCAGCCCTTTCACGGCGGTCATTCCTCCATCAGGAGAACAAACCCGCATGCGGGTATTCAACTGGGATCGAAGAATTCGATACGCCTACGACCGCCGGGCCCGCCCCCGTTGCGTGGTGGGGGCGGGCCCGGCGGTCGTGCGGTGCGGTGCGCGGCCGGATCAGTCGACGCTCTGCAGGATGTGCGGTTCGGCGAGGTCTTCCTCGTAGCCGGCCAGGCGGATGGGGGCGGAGCGTGCCCACACCTCCAGGAAGCCCGGGTCCGGGGCGGCGGGGCCGCGCCGCGTTTCCTGTACCGGCACGTGGGCGCTTTGATGCACTGTCACCCGTGCACTCCTTCCACTCGCTCGGCCGCCGAACCGTTCAGCGGGCGACGGCCCCGCTCCGTTGCGGGGTCGTGGTCGTGGGGGCCGGCTGTGGCGCGTCCTGCCCGGTGAGGGTTTCGGCCAGCTGGCGGGCCAGCTCCAGCCGGCGGATCTTGGCGGTGGCGGTGCGCGGCAGGTCCGTCAGCCGGCGCTGGACGGGGGCGGCGAGCGCGGGGTGGTCGGCGACGGCGGCCTTCCAGCGCTCGGGGTCGAGCGGCTTGTCGCCGCGGGTGCACACCACGGGTATGGCCTGCTGGTCGGGGCCGGGGACGACGACCAGTTCGGTCAGCTCCTCCAGCCGGTGCAGCACCGCGTCCTCGATCTCCAGGGTGGAGTCGATGCCGGGGATGACGTCGACCTCCCGGTCCAGCAGGTGCAGGCAGCCCCACTTGGTGCGGTAGCCGACGTCGCCGCCGCGCCACCACTCGCCGATGACCTGCTTGTCGAAGCGGTCGGCCTCGCCGAAGTAGGTCAGTGCGCGGCCGGCGGTGGCGACGTCGATGTAGCCGGGGTTCTCCTTGGACGGCTTGGCGCCGCCGCGGGAGACCAGGCGGTATTTGGTCATGCCGGGGGTGGGGTAGCCCTGGCAGCGGCCGTCGGCCTTCAGGGCGTTGCGGCGGCGGTAGGTGCGGCCGGCCAGCGGGCCGCACTCGCTCTGGCCGTAGACCTGGAGGAAGACGGGGCTGCGCCGGTCGGAGGCGTGCAGGAACTTGTGCATGGTGGAGGGGTGGATCGCGTCGAAGGTGCTGTTGAAGTACTTGACGTTGGAGATCGGCCGGCGCGGGTCCTCCAGCATCTCCTCCCATTCCAGGAAGGAGTTGGGGTGGGTCTCCAGGACGCCGGGGCGGTGGCGGACCAGCATGTCGGCGACGTGGGCGGGGCTGGAGTCGTTGAGGAAGACCATCGGCATGCCGCGCGTCTGCAGCACGGCCAGGCCCAGGTACATCCGCGAGTGGACGTAGCTGACGTGCATGGCGACCGTCTCGCGGGTGCGGATGAGGGAGACGACCTTGTCCTGCCAGTTGCCGCGGGCGCCCAGGGAACGCGCGGAGTGCACCACCAGCTTGGGGATGCCGGTGGTTCCGGAGGTGTGGGTCATCAGGGCCGGCTGGTCGCAGTCCAGCAGGACCGGGCGGCGCGAGGGCGCGCCGGCGAGGTCGGCCAGGGAAAGGGCGCCGGGGTGGGAGCCGGTGACGGTGACGACCCGTGCGGTCAGCTCCCCCAGCGGCAGGCCGGCCAGCGCCCCGGTCAGCTTGGCCTGGTCGGTCAGCAGGGTGGGGCGCTCCAGGCGCCTGAGCAGTTCACCGATGCTCTGCCCGTCCAGGTGCGGCGAGAGCATCACCGGCACGGCGCCGATCCGGGCCACGCCGCAGGCCAGCACGGTGATGTCGAAGCTGGAGGTCTTGTGGACGGCCACGTGTTCGCTGGGCCGTACGCCCGCGGCCCACAGCCGGTCGGCGGTGTCGGCCACCAGGCCGGCGAACTCCGCGACCGTCAGTGTCCGGCCCACCTCGGGGAAGGCGTCCATGTCGTGGTCGAGCGTGATGGGGGTGCTGCCGTACTTCCGGGCCGCCCGCTCGGACACGACACCGAGGTAGAGGAACTTCTTGCTCTTCGGCACCTTAAACAACATCAGAACTCTTCCTCCGAGAACCGGCACACGAAAGGGGGAAATCCTTTCGGAAAATCTCCCACAGGTATGCACCGGCGGAAAGGAGAAGCCGGTTAGTTCGTCATCTCGCGGGAAATGGGAAAAGCCGGTCCGCGGCTGCGGACCGGCTTTTGGAAGAAAAGGGGGCGGGGTCAGTTCTTGAGGCCCTTGCGGAGGGCTTCGGCGACCTTGAGGGTGCGTACGGTCTGGTAGCCGACGGCGGCGAGGTTGTCGTCGGTGACGTTCTGCGCGAGGTGGCCGGGGATGGCCTGCAGGCCGGAGGTGGCGCTGACGCCGTAGGGGTTGCCGTTGCTGGGGGTGAGCAGGATGTCGTCGGTGACGCCGGGCGGCACGATGACCGCGCCCCAGTGGTAGAAGACGTTGCTCAGCGACAGCAGGGTGGATTCCTGGCCGCCGTGCGGGGTGCCGGTGGAGGTGAACGCGGACATCGCCTTGTTCATCAGGCCGCGGCGGGCGTGGAGTTCGAAGGTCTGGTCGATGAAGTGCTTGAGCGGGCCGGCCAGCAGGCCGTAGCGGCCCGGGGTGCCCCAGACGACGGCGTCGGCCCAGTCCAGGTCGTCGATGGCGGCCACCTGCACCTCGCGGGCGGCGGCGGCGTGTTCGTTGTTGGCCTGCGTCCATTCCCTGTAGTTGGGTGCCAGGGGCTCGTCGGTGATTTCCGCGACCCGGCGCAGCCGTACCTCGGCCCCTGCCTTCTCCGCCGCCTCGGCAGCGGCGACAGCCAGCTTGTGGATGTTTCCGGTGGCCGAGTAGTAAACGATGGCGACATTGGTCATGGCCGTACTGCTCCCTCAATTTTTTTGGTTCGGTGCTCACGCCGCGGACCGGCTGGGTGCGTGGTCCATCCTGTCGCCGGCCGGGCGGGGCTGCCATCCGAAGATCAGAAGTCCGTCAAGTCCCCTCCGCGGCCGGCGGGCCGGGCCGGCGGGGCTTCAGGCTCCCACCTCGACGCCGGGCGGGTTGTCGATGATGTAGCGCCACAGTCCGTCGCCTCCGCGGCGGGCCACGTCGGTGGCGGTGCCCTCGAGGTGCACGTGCCGGCCGTCGGGCCCGGTGCCGTCGATGACGAAGTCGCCGATGATCAGGGCGGTGTCGTCGAAGACGTAGGTGTGGCGGACGCTGATGTCGATGGGGACGCCCAGGGCCAGGAAGCTGCTGGTGGCCTGGCGGCGGCCGTCGCCGCTCACCACCACGCCGGGCCGCAGCACCCGCACCGCGTCCGGTTCGAAGAGCCGGTCGATGGCGCTGAGGTCCTTGGCGTTGAACGCCTCGACGAACGTCGAGGGCAGCTGGGCCGGGTCGCTGACTGCCATGAGGGGTCTCCTTCCGTGCGGGCGGGGCGGGTTCAGGCGGCGGCCGGGGCGGGCGCGGCGGCCTTCAGGGCGGCGGCGACGTGCAGGGTGCGGCGCGTCTGGTAGGCGATGGCGCCGACGTTCTCCTCGTGGATGAAGCCGGCCTTGCTGCCGGCGACGGTGCTGGCGCCGTAGGGGTTGCCGTTGTTCTTCTCATACAGCACCGGGTCGGCGGAGCCGGTGGCGACGATGACCGCGCCCCAGTGGCAGATCGCGTTGTGCAGGGCGAGGATCGCCGTCACCTGGCCGCCGTGTTCGGCGGAGCCGGAGGCGAAGGCGGAGACCGCCTTGTTCAGCAGCCGGCCCTCGATGGACAGCGCCGAGGAGGTGTTGATGAACTGCATCAGCTGCGGGGCGGCCAGTCCGAAGTGCACGGGCGAGCCGAGCAGGACCGCGTCGGCCCAGTCCAGGTCCTCCAGCGTCGCCTGGGGTATGTCCGCGACGCGGGCGGCGTGCTCGCTGGAGCCGGGCCGTCCGGTGGCGGCCAGCTCGGGCACCCGGCGCAGCCGCACCTCGGCGCCCTCGGCGGCGGCGGCGTCCGCGGCGGCCTGGGCGAGCCGGTGGGTGGAGCCGGTCGAGGAGTAGTAGATGACGGCGACGTTGGTCATGATCGGGCGCTCCCTGGGCGTACGGAGGTCATCAGCGGGCGGGGTGTGGGGCTGTGCGCATCGTGGTCGGCCCGTGGCGGGCGGGGCAACGGGCGGGCGGTGAGTGCGTCAGGTCGTGCGGCCGGCGCGCAGGACACCGCCGGCGGCCAGGGCCAGGGCGCCCCCCAGGAACACGGCGAGTGCGGCGAAGTGGGTGAAGAATGCGGCGAGTTGGGCGCCCGCTCCGGCTCCCACGTTGAGGGTGAAGCCGTACAGGGCGATCGCGGTGGTCTGCGCGGCGGCCTGGGCGCGGGCACCGACCCACTGGATGAGGGCGGGGCCCAGGGTGGAGAAGCCGGCCATGAACGCGAACAGGGCGGCGCCCAGGGCGACGGCGTCGTCGGCGCCCAGCACGGCGGCCGCCATCGCGGCGACGCACACCGTGAGCGCTCCGGCGGCCCGGCGGTGCGCGCTCACGCGGGACAGGGCGGGGGCGGCCAGGACGGCGGCCAGCAGGGCCGGCAGGGCGCTGGCGCGCAGCGCGAGCAGCGCCGCGCCGCCGCCGGCCACGGCCGGCGGCCCGTACAGCTGGACTCCGGTGTACAGGGCGGTGAGGCTGCCCGCGCCCACCAGGATGACCAGGTACAGGCCGATCAGGCGGCCGTCCAGGGCGCTTTTGAGGGCGGAGGTGCCGGGCGCGGCGGTGAGCGGGCGGGCTTCGGGCAGCAGGACCCGCCAGGACAGGGCGGCGCCGGCCAGCAGCAGGGGCACGGTCCCCCAGAACACCCACGCCCAGTCCAGCACGGAGGCCACCAGCTGCGCTTCGAGCTGGCCGATGAGGACGGTGGCTCCCATGGAGGCGGAGACCACGGTCAGGGCGAAGGAGACGCGGTGCGGGGCGATGCGGGCGTGCAGGTAGGCGTAGGACATGGGGATGAAACTGCCGGCGAACAGTCCCTGCAGGGCGCGCAGGGCGACACCGGTGCCCAGGGAGGCGGCGAGCGGCAGGAGGGCGGTGACCGCGGCCATGGCCAGGACGTTGGCGACCATGACGGTGCGCCGGCCCAGGCGGGTGGAGAGCGGGCCGCTGAGCAGGGAGCCCACCGCGTGGGCGAAGGCGAAGGCGGTGGTCGAGGCGGCGGCCGAGCCGGCCGGTACGTGCCAGGCGTCGGCGAGTTGGGGCATGAGCGGGATGGTGACGTACATCTGGCCGACCACCAGGACGCCCATGACCGACACGGTCGCGACGGTCGCGGCCAGCGGTGCGGTCGGTGTCAGCGTGGGCGGCGGGCCGGCCACCGATGTTTTCGACATGCACCGATCCTGGAAGGGGGGCGGGGGCGGCGGCAATCAGCCGCCGCATCATGCGTCAAGTCCCCCACCGGTGTGGGGGGTTGAGGCATGATGCGGCGGCTGGAGGTGCCGGGCCCCGGCGCACCCGCGGGGGAACGTCGGTGCGTGGGGCCCGGCGTCCGGCGCACCCCGTGGGGGGTGCGCCGGAGCGGGGGGGGTCAGACCTGGGCGGTCTGCGGCTGGTCGGCGACCGCGGCGGCCGGGGCCGCGCCGGCGGCGGCGGGTGCCGCAGCCGGGGCCGGCTTGCGCAGGCCGAGGGCGACCAGCGCGGTCAGGGCGATGCCGCCGGCGGCGATGAGCACCGCGGTGCGCAGGCCGTCGTTGGTGGCCGAGCGCAGTGCCTGGCCGGACAGGCCCTCCAGGTGGGAGTTGGCGATGGCGACCAGGATGGCCAGGCCCACCGCGCCGCCGATCTGCTGGGTGGTGGAGGCCCAGCCGGAGGCGATGCCCTGCTCGCTGGGGTCGATGCCGACGGTGGCGGCGCCGAACATCAGCGTGTAGCCGGCGCCCTGGCCCAGTCCCATGACGATCATGCCGGGCACCAGGGCGAGGTAGGAGCCGTCGGTGGACAGGGTCAGGCCCACGATGACGGTGCCGACCAGGCCCACCAGCAGGCTGGCGATCATGATGGCGCGCAGGCCGTACCTGGTGGCCAGGCGGCCGGCGCTCTGGGCGCCGACGGAGATGGCGACCATCGGGACGAGGAAGGCGAGGCCGGTCTCCAGGGCGCTGTAGCCGTGCACGCCCTGGAAGTAGACGGTCAGGAAGTACAGCAGGGTGCCGAAGGTGGCCATGTAGAAGAAGGTGATGCCGGCGCCGGTGCTCAGGTTGCGGTTGCGGAACAGGCGCATCGGCATCAGCGGGTCGCTGCTGCGGCTCTCGATGACCAGGAAGGCGGCCAGCAGGGCCACGCCCAGGACCAGGGCGCCGACGATCAGTGCCGAGCCCCAGCCGGACTCCGGTCCCTGGACCAGGGCGAAGACGACGGAGGTGGTGCCGACGGTGGAGGTCAGCGCGCCGGCCAGGTCGAAGCTGCGGCGGCTGCCGGCGGCCGTGTCGGGGGCGATCAGCGGGAAGGCGAACAGGACCGCGAGGACGGCCAGCGGCACGTTGACGAAGAACACCGACTCCCAGCCGAACGCCTCGGTCAGGACGCCGCCGAGCAGGGAGCCGAGGATCATTCCGGAGCCGCCGGCGGTGCCCCACACGGCGAAGGCGCGGTTGCGTTCCTTGCCCTCGGCGAACTTGGTGGACACCAGCGTCAGGGTGGCGGGGAAGAGGAAGGCGCCGCCGATGCCCTGCACCGCGCGGGCGGCGACCAGCACCCACGGGTCGGTGGCCAGGCCGCCCAGCAGCGAGGACACCCCGTACAGGGACAGGCCCAGCACGAAGATGCGGCGCGGGCCCCACAGGTCGCAGGCGCGGCCGCCCAGCAGCAGGAAGCCGCCGAAGGCGACGGCGTAGGCGCTGATCACCCACTGCAGGGTCTGCGCGGAGAAGCCGAGGCCGTCACCGATCTCGGGGAGGGCGACGTAGACGATGTTGTAGTCGATGGAGATGATCAGCTGGGCGAACGCCAGCAGCGCCAGGAGGAGTCCAGAGCGCCGGCGTGGTGCCTCGGTGGGGGCGCCTGCGGCCGAAGACGGCATGACTGTGCCTTTCACTACGGGGTCGGAAGGGTCGTCCGGCGCGCGCGGCGCCGACTGCCGGGGATCAGGCCCGACGGCGTACAAGAAGTGCTGTGGTGGTCGTGAGCGGGGGGTGTGCGGGGTTCAGTGCGGGGTGTGGTGCGGGGTTCAGGGTTGGTTCAGGGTTGGTCGAACCAGCGGCGTACGTGTTCGGGTGCCGCGGGGTTGGCCCGCTGCACGGCGTCGGCCAGGTCGGCGATGCTGCGGCCGGCCAGGTTGCGGCGCCATTCCAGCTCCGCGAGGGAGAAGGCCTGGGCGATGGTGCAGGGGGTGCGGGCGTCGGCCTGGCCGGTGATGCGGCCGGCCGGGCCGTGGTGGCGGATGCCCGTGCACAAGAAGGCCTGGGCCGAGCCGTCGATGGCCGCCGCCACGTCCATCAGGGTGATGTCCTGCGGCGGGCGGCCCAGCCGGAACCCGCCGCGGGGGCCGGAGCGGGAGGCGACGATGCCCTCCCGTCCCAGCGCGTTCATCTGCTTGTTCAGGTAGGCCGTGGGCAGGTCGTGGAAGGCGGCCAGCCGGGCGGCCGGCACCGTGGTGTCAGGGGAGACCCAGGACAGGTTGATGCAGCAGTGCACCGCCCATTCCACGCCCTCTCGCAGCTTCATGTGATGGACATTACGCATCGGGAATGTCCACCAGAAGGGCCCGCCTCTTTTAATGTCAAGTCGCCCCGGGGAACACTGTTTCAGCTGTTCAGAGCGGTTTTCAGTTCGGTTTCCAGGCGGTCGAGATCCTGCTGGTGGCCGTGTGCGGCGATGTGCCCGTCGGGGCGCACCAGCCAGTAGCCGGCGCTGCGGCAGCCGGTCGCGAAGGCCGCCTCGGGCCGGCGCAGCACCACCGTGCGCACCGCCGGCCCGTAGCGGGCGATCACATGGCCGGCCTGGGTCTGCCAGCTTGGTGAGGGCGGCGCCAGGACGAGGCTCCAGGCGTGCGGGTCGACGCCGGGGCCGGCGATGGCGTGGGCCAGTGCCGGGCGGCGCGGGAAGACGGCGCCGTCCTTGAGGCCGCCGGGCAGGCGGCGCAGCAGGCGGCAGCCCAAGCGCCCCGAGGGGAGCTGGGTGTCGCGCTGGGGCGGGTAGGCCAGCCGGCGTCCGGCCATCACGGGCGTGTAGTAGCGCGAGACGACACCGGTGCGGTCCAGCAGCTGGAAGGCGGCGTCGCGGGCGGCGACCTTGGCGCGGCTGTCGGCGACCCAGGCGCGGGTCTGCAGGTCGGTGTCGCGCACGATCTGGCGGGTGGCCTCGGAGCGTTCGCTGCCGTAGCTGGCCAGCAGGGAGGCGGGTGACTCGCCGCGGATGACGGCGGCCAGTTTCCAGCCCAGGTTGTGGGCGTCCTGCAGGCCGTTGTTCATGCCCTGGCCGCCGGCCGGGCTGTGCACGTGCGCGGCGTCACCGGCCAGGAAGACCCGTCCCACGGCGAAGTCGCTGGCGTGGCGGGCGTGGACGCGGAAGACGGCCTGCCACACCGCCTCGGTCAGGCGCACGCCGCGCGGCCCGCGTTCGTCGAGGATGTCCTGCATCATCTCCAACGACACCTCGCGCCGGCCCTGCGGCATGACGGACAGGAAGCGGTGGATGCCGCCGGGCATCGGCACCACCACCAGGGCGCCGCTGGGCGCCTGGTAGAACAGGCACTCGTCGGGCGGCAGGTCGCCCTCGGTGCGGGCGTCGATGAGGGCGAAGGCCATCTCGTAGGTGCTGCCGGCGAAGCCGATGCCGAGCTGGCCGCGGACCGCGCTGCCGGCGCCGTCGGCGCCGACCACGTACGGGGCGCGGATGCGCTCGACGCTGCCGTCGGGCCGCTCCACCACGGCGGTGACGCCGTCGCCGGCGCCGACGCCGCCGGCGAAGTCCACGCCTTCCAGGGCCAGCAGCCGCACCCCGCGTTCGACCTTGCCGCCGAGTTCGGCCAGCCGCTGGGCCAGCAGCCGCTCGGTGACGTGCTGCGGCAGCACCCGGCAGGCGGTGTCCTCGGTGAGGGCGAAGGAGGCCAGCGGTTTGCGCTTGGAGAAGTAGCTGAGCCGGTTGACCTGGAGGGACTCCTCCAGGACGGCGTCGCCCAGGCCCGCGTCGCCAAGGATGTCCAGGGCGCGCGGCCACACCGACAGTGCCTTGGGGGTGGTGGCGGGCTGTTCGGCGCGGTCGATGACGCGGACCCGGATGCCGCGGCGCACGAGCTCCACGGCCGTCAGCAGTCCGGTGGGGCCGGCGCCGACGACCAGGACGTCCAGATCGGATGCGTCGGTGGTGTGGTCGCTCATCGCTCTCATTCCGTCCGCACGCCGGCGGTGACGCCTCCGGCGGGCTCGTCGGGCAGCCGGTCCAGGCTGATGTCGAAGTACTCCTTGTAGGCGCTCAGCGCCTCGCTCTCGCTCTCCAGCAGGCGCTTGGAGCGCTGTTCGCCGGCGACCATGCTGACCTGCTTGTTGCCCTTGAGGGTGATCAGGCCGTCGGGGGTGCGGATGGAGGCGAACAGGCCCTGCAGGAAGGAGGAGTCGGGCGAGGTGCGGTACCACCACAGGGTGGGGGCGAAGTCGGCGATGGTCACCGGCCGGTCGGCGACCCGGTACAGCGGCTTGCCGCCGAGATGGACGTCGACGGCGCCCTCGCCGGCGTCGTGCAGCTGGTAGTCGCCGTGCGGGTCGTGCTGCACCTCGCGGGAGGCCAGGTCGAGGGGGAAGCGGCTGTTGCGGCCGAAGCCGACGTCGACCAGCCACTGGCGGCCCTCGGCCTTCACACGCAGCGCCAGGTGGCCCAGGAAGGGGCCCAGGACACCGCCGGGGCGGTGCACCCAGCCGGGCACGATGTCCAGTTCGTAGCCCACGTCCTTCAGCAGGAACGACAGGGCGGGGTTGACCTCGTAGCAGCCGCCGCCGCGGTTGCCGTGGACGATCTTCTCCAGGGCGCGTTCGTCCATGAAGATGTCCTCGTCGAGGTGGTAGCCGAGGTTTTCGAAGGGGACCGACAGGAGGTGGCGCTCCATGATGTGGCGCAGGCCGGCGAGGTCGGCGCGCTGCGGGCGCCGGGCGTCGATGCGGCGCAGGTAGTCGTCCATGATGCTGTCCGGCATCAGCGTCTCCTTTTAGAGGTGGGGGGTGCGGGGTGAGGGGTGGATGTGCTGCCAGCGCAGCAGCGACAGGCCCATCGCCATGCCGCCGCCGAAGCCGGCCAGCAGGACGAGGTCGCCGTCGCTGAGCGCTCCCGAGCGGGCGGCCGCGTCGAGGGTGACGGGGATGGAGGCGGCTCCGGTGTTGCCGAAGTCCTCGTAGGTGGTGTGGGTGTGCCGCTCGGGGACGCCGAGGCCGGCCGACAGGTCGGCGAGCATGCGCCCGTTGGCCTGGTGGGGCACGAAGTGGTCCAGTTGGCCGGCGGTGAAGCCCGCCTCCCGGATGAAGGCGGTGATGGCGGGGGCGACCGTGGCGGTGACGAAGTCGCGGACGCCGCGCCCGTTCATGGTGAAGTAGTGCAGGCCCTGGTCGAGGGTCTCGGGGCTGGCGGGCAGGCGGCTGCCGCCGGCCGGCACCTCGATGAGGTCGCGTTCGGCGCCGAAGCCGGCCAGTCGTCCGGCCAGCAGGCCGCGTCCGGGCCGGGCCGGGCCCAGCACCACCGCGCCGGCTCCGTCACCGAAGAGGATCGCGGTGCGCCGGTCGGCGGGGTTGAGGATGCGGGAGTAGATGTCGGCGCCGATGACCAGCGCGTAGGCGCAGTCGGAGCCGGCCAGGATGTGCTGGGCGGTGTTCAGCGCGAACACGAAGCCGCTGCAGACGGCGTTGACGTCGAAGGCGGCGGTGCCCTGTCCGGCGCCGAGACCGTCGGCGACGACGCTGGCGGTGGGCGGCTGCGGCGAGTCGGGGGTGGAGGTGGCGACGATGACCAGGGACAGGTCCGCGCCGGTGATGCCGGCCGCCTCCATCGCGGCCCGGCCGGCGGCCGCGGCCAGATCCGAGGTGGCCTCGTCGGGTTTGGCCCGGCGCCTGCTGGCTATGCCGGTCTTGGCCCGGATCCATGCGTCGCTGACCCCGGCGGCCGCGCCCACCTCGTCGTTGCCCACGACGTGGGAGGGCAGGCACGAGCCTGTTCCCAGGATCGCGACGCCAGGACTTCTGCGGCCGGACCGGGCGGTACCCGTGGTGATCATTGTGTGACCCTTCTGTCGGAGTTCGGGCCTCCCCGCGCAGCCAGATGGTCCCCAGGCCGCGCGGTGGCGGGCAAAGCCCGGGGATCGAACCCGTCAGGTCGCCGGGCAGTACGTCAACTGGCGCCGGCCCCCGCCCCTCCCCCACCCCCGGCCCGCCTCCGGCCTGGCTTGTCCCGTCCCCTTGTGGGGTCTGGCGTGGCGTGGCCGAAAGGGGGGCCCTGCGGTACGTCGGAAGGGGCCTTCCGGTGTGCCGGAAGGCCCCTTGTGGGGTGGCGAGTTGGGGGGGGTGGGTGGGGTGGCGGGTCGGGGGCGGCCGCGCGGGGTGGTGGGCGGTCGCGTGGGGTGTCGGGGTCGCGTGGGGTGTCGGGTGGTGGGGCGGGGGTGTCAGGCGGCGGGTGCCAGGGGGGAGGGGGTCAGCAGGCCGTGCACCAGGTCGCCGGTGATGCCCACGCCGTTTTGGGTGAGGACGGACTCGGGATGGAACTGCATCGACGCGAAGTGCGTGCCGCGCAGTGCGTGCACCTCGAGGCTGTCGCAGTCGCGGGAGATCTCCACGATGCCGGCGGCGGTCTCGGTCTTGTCCTCGGTGCTGGTGGCGGTGAACGTGTTGTAGAAGCCGACGCGTTCGCGGCGTCCGAACAGGTCGATGTCGCGCTGGACGCCCTGGTTGGGCACGGCCCGGCGTACCAGGTCCAGGCCCAGGCGGCGGGCGAGGACCTGGTGGCTGAGGCAGATCGCCAGGAACGGGCGGCGTTCGGTGAGCAGGCGGGTGAGGGTGGCGTCCAGGTGGGCGATCTTGGGGTGGGACAGGTCGCGCGGGTCGCCGGGGCCGGGGCCCATCACCACCAGGTCGTGGCGGGAGAGGTCGTAGGGCTCGTCGAAGCGTGCGAGGGTCACCTCCAGGCCCAGGCAGTGCAGTTGGTGTCCGATCATCGAGGTGAAGGTGTCCTCGGCGTCCACCACCAGCACCCGCCGGCCCGCCGGCGGCCGGCGGGCGGCCGGCGCGGTGGTGCCGGCGAGCCAGAAGCCGGCGATGGTCTCGTTGCGGCGCTCCAGCGCGCGGCGCACCTCGGGGTGGGCGGCGAAGCGGGAGGGGCTCGCGCCGTCCAGGGCGGCGAGCAGGCCGGCGGCCTTGGCGCGGGTTTCGGCCACCTCCGACAGCGGGTCGGAGTGGCGCACCAGGGTGGCTCCGACGCCGATGCGGACCGTTCCGGTGGGGTCGATGTCGGCGGTGCGGATGCAGATCGCGGAGTCCAGGACGGAGCCGCCGGCCGCGTCGCGGCCCATCAGGGCCAGGACGCCGCTGTAGTAGCCGCGGCCCTGCTGTTCGTAGCGGGCGATGACCTTGGTCGCGCTCTCCAGGGGGGAGCCGGTGACGGTCGGCGCGAACAGGGTCTCGCGCAGGATGTGGCGCGGGTCGCTGTCGGTGCGGCCCTCGATGAAGTACTCGGTGTGCGCCAGGCGGGCCATCTCCTTGAGGAAGGGTCCCGTCACCCGGCCGCCGTCGGGGCAGATCCGGGCCATCATCTTCAGTTCCTCGTCGACGACCATGTACAGCTCGTCGGCCTCCTTGCGGTCGGCGAGGAAGTCCATCACCTCCGGCAGGGTGGGGCCGGAGGCGGGGTAGCGGTAGGTGCCGGAGATCGGGTTCATCACGGCGCTCGCGCCGTGGACGCTGATGTGCCGTTCGGGGGTGGCGCCGACCAGGGTGCGTTCACCGGTGTGCACGATGAACGTCCAGTAGGCGCCCTTCTCGCGTTCCAGGAGCCGTTTGAAGAAGGTCAGGGCGCTGCGTGGGGTGTAGTCGCTGATGTCGACGGTGAAGGTCCGTTTGATGACGAAGTTGGCGCCTTCGCCGGTGCCGATCTCGTCGGTGATGATCTGGCGGACGGTCGCGGCGTAGGCGTCGTCGTCGACGTCGAAGCGGGCGCCGGTGGTGTGGATGGCGTCCTCGGGCAGTTGCTGCAGGACGGCGGCGAGCGGGGCGCTCTCCTGGCGGGTGACGCTCAGTGCGACCAGCGGGGTGGCGTCGTCGTGGCCGGTGAAGCCGCGTTCGGTGATCTGCCGGTAGGGCACCAGGGCGAGCACCTCGTGGCGGGGCTGTCCGGTGGCGGGGGCGGGTGGCGGCAGCGGGATGCCGGCCAGGGTGTCGGGGTGGGAGATGTCGCCCAGCAGGATGTCCAGGACGCCGGGGCCGGTGGCCTCGGGGCGGTGCAGCAGCGCGAAGGGCGGCGGGCTGGGGGTGAGGATCTCATCGAGCAGACTGCCCTGGTGGGGGCGGCCGGCGCGGATGCCGGTCATGCGAAGACCTCCTTGGCGGTGGTGAGGACCGCGCAGCGCGCGGCCGCGTACTCCAGGGCCATGCGGTGGTGGCTCTCGTCGAAGTCGGCGACGGCGTCGGCGACCAGGAACGTCTCCAGGTCGTTGCTGAAGGCCTCCACGGCGGTGATCAGGACGCCGACGTGGGCGTAGATCCCGCACACGATGAGCTGGTCGCGCTGGTGGAACCGCATCCGGGTCAAGAGGTCGGTGTGGTGGAAGGCGCTGTAGCGCCACTTGGTGACCAGCCAGTCGCCCTCGCGGGGGGCGAGGGCGTCGACGACCGCGCGGTCGGCGGGGGTGGGCTGCATGCCGGGGCCCCAGAAGTCCTTGAGCAGGCCCCGCTGGTGGGTGCTCATGCCGCCGGGCTGGGCGGTGTAGGCGACGGGGACACCGAGTTCGGCGCAGCGTTCGCGGACCTGGACGGCGTTGTCGATGAGGGGCTCGCGCAGCGGCTGGGGGAAGGGTTTGAGGAAGTAGTTCTGCATGTCGTGGATCAGCAGCACCGCGCGGTCGGGGTCGGGCGTCCAGGGCGCGGTGTTCGCCGGCAGGTCCGGCGATGTCGGCAGGGGGTAGGACTCGATGGGCGGAAGACCGGCCATGCGGACTCGGTGTCCTCTCTCGGCGAAGGGGGGGGCTGCTCGGGGCGGGGGCGGGGGTGGGGTGTGTCAGCAGGCGCCCAGGGCCGCGCCGCCGTCGACGGTCAGGGTGTGCAGGGTGATGTGGGAGGCCTGGTCGGACAGCAGGAAGGCGACGGCCTCGGCGACGTCGGCGGGGCGGGCGAGTTTGCCCAGCGGGATGCCGACGCGGAAGGTCTCGGTGCAGCCGGTGAGGGTGGCGCGCGGGCCGGCGTCGTCGCGCCACATGGAGCTGAGCATGGGGGTGTCGGTGGAGCCGGGGGCGACGATGTTGCAGCGGATGCCGTGCCGGGCGACCTCCAGGCCCAGGCTCTTGGTGAACATCTCCGCGGCCGCCTTGGAGGCGGCGTAGGCGGCCATTCCGGTGCGGGGGGTGGCGGCGGCGTTGGAGGCGACGGTGACGACGGCTCCGCGGCCGCGGCCCACCATGCGGCCCACCACGGCCCGTGACAGGTGGAAGACGCCGGTGGTGTTGACGGCGAAGGTGCTGTTCCAGTCGTCGTCGCTGAAGGTGCTCACCTCGCCCAGGCGCAGCACGCCGGCGGCGTTGACGAGGTGGTCGATGGGGCCCAGGCGCTGTTCGATCTCGGCGACGACGGCCTCCACGGCGGCGCTGTCGGTGACGTCGGCGGCGAACGGGGCGACGGGCAGTCCGTCGGCGCCCAGTTTGCCGATCACCTCGGCGAGCTGGTCGGCGTCGCGGTCGACGGCGGCCACCGCGACGCCCCGTTCGCCAAGGACGCGGGCCACGGCCGCGCCGATGCCGCCGGCGGCGCCGGTGACCAGGGCCAGCCTGGTTTCGCTTGCGCTGTGCATGTCTGTTTCTCCTTCACATGCCGTGCGGGCAGGGACGGTTGCGGGTGCGGGGGGCGGTCAGCCGTGCCAGGCCGACACCACGGAGATGGCCTGGCCGGCGTTGAGGCGCGGGTCGCAGAAGCTTTCGTAGGCGTCGCCCACCAGGTCGGCCGAGCGGGCGTCGGGCACGCATTCCAGGACGGCGTCGGGGGTGGCCTCCAGGTGCAGGCCGCCGGCGACGCCTCCGCTGTCGACGACCGCCCGGTGGAAGGCGACGACCTCGCGTTCGGCCGCCTCCACGTAGCGGGTCTTGAAGCCGCCGGGGGTGGTGACGGTGTTGGCGTGCAGCGGGTCGGTCAGCCAGATCACCGGGTGGCCGGCCGCCCGGACCGCCTCCACCAGCGGCGGCAGCGCGTCGGCGACGGTGTCGGCGCCCATGCGGGCGATGAGGGTCAGCCGTCCCGGCTCGCGCCGCGGGTCCAGGCGCCGGCACAGCTCCAGCAGTTCCTGCGCCGTCATGCGCGGGCCGACCTTGCAGGCCACCGGATTGCTCACGCCGGCCAGCAGGGCCACGTGCGCGCCGTCGGGCCGGCGGGTGCGGTCCCCGATCCACGGCCAGTGCGTGGAGGACAGCAGCGTGCCGTCGTCCTCCTCGCGCAGCAGCGGCACCTCGTAGTCCAGCAGCAGTGCCTCGTGGCTGGTCCACACCGCCGGGTCGATGCGGTCGGGGCCGCAGGAACGGTGCCAGCCCAGGTGGCGCATGATGTCGTCGGCCGCCATGTAGCCGGTGAGCAGGCGCAGCGGGTCGGGGCGGCGGCCCTCGGGGGTGGGGTCGGGGTCGTTGACCATGTGGCCGCGGTAGACGGGCAGTTCGACGCCGCCGAGCTGTTCGGTGGACTGCGAGCGCGGCTTGGTGAACTGTCCGGCGATCCGGCCCACCCGGATCACCGGTTTGGCGGTGATCAGGCGCAGCGCGCCGGCCAGCAGGTCCAGCAGGGCCGCCTTGCGGGCGACATGGCCGGCGGTGCTCTCGTCCGGGTTCTCCGCGCAGTCCCCCGCCTGCACCACCAGGGCCTCACCGGCCGCGACACGGGCCAGCGAACGGCGCAGGGTGCGCACGTCGGCGGCGGACACCAGATGGGGCCGGCCGGCGAGGTCGGAGCGGACCCGCCGCACCTGCGCCGGGTCGTCCCACTCCGGTTGCTGGGGGGCGCTTTTCAGTTCGATGTCGACCAGGGAATCGTCCACGAAAGGGTCTCCAGACAGACGGCGGGCGGCACGGCACACAGGCCGGGCCACGGGTGCGGGTGGATGTCGGTGAGGGGCGCGTACGTGGGGGGATGTGGGGTTCAAGGGGCCGGCCGACCGGCCGGGCGGCCGGGCGGCGGCGGTGGAGGCCGGGGGTGGCGGTGGGAAGCCAGGGGTGGGTGCGAGTGCGGGTGGGGGTCAGAGGCGGGGGGCCCAGCCCACCGCGTCCCAGAAGGCGAGCTGGGCGAGCTTGGGGGTGTGCTCCACCTGGGCCACCCGCGGGCCGCCCAGCACCAGCGTGCTGGGCGCGTCGGGGGTGAACGGCGGCCAGTACGGCGTGTTCGCGGTGTGCGGCAGGGAGGTACGGGCGAACGCGGCGACGGTGTCGATGAGGATGTCCGACAGCAGCCGCTGCACCGGGCCGTCGCCGAAGATCTCGGCGTACTGCGGGAGCCGGTGGGTGCCGAACAGGAACGGCGAGGTCGCCTCGTGCGGGGTGCCGGTGTGCGGCGCCCGCGCCGGATGGGCGAACTCCATCGCGTACAGCGGGGTGGTGCCCTGGCGGGCGTGGCGCTCGGCGAAGCGGACGATCTGGTGGCGGAAGTAGGCGTCCCCCCAGATCTCGCTCCACAGCGACAGCGGATCGTCCGGCAGGCGGGCGTCGCGGGCGGCGGCCCGGTAGGCGGTGGTGCAGGCCTGCGCGAGGTCCGCGCCGGCCTCGGGTACGGCCAGCCGCAGCACCTCGGTGACCGCCGCCCGAAGCTCGCTCTCCTCACGCGGGGCGGGGGCGGGCTGCGGGGAGGCGGGGCCGGTGTAGAAGGAGCCCTCGGTGCTGGTGTGGATCGACAGCACGGGCACGGCGGGGCTTGCCAGCGTGTGGTCGGGGGCGGGCATGGTGCGCCCGTCGACGACCGGGCCGCGATACCAGCGTCCGCTGGCTATCGCGCGCTGTCCGGCGGGCGGCGCGAACAGCTCCTGCCAGGCCCCGGCCAGCGCGGCGGCCGGCACCTTCCGCAGTCCGGCGACAGTGGTGCCCAGCCGGCCGGCCACGCTCTCGTAGGCGGTGCGGGCATCCTGCGGGGTCAGGGCCGTCGCGGGCGCCAGGGCGTGGCTGGGGCTGATGGACACGATGCGCCGCAGCAGGCCGCGCACCCGGGGCAGCAGGGCCAGCTGCCAGGCGCTGGCGCCGCCCGCGGAGGTGCCGCACACGGTGATGTTGCCGCTGTCCCCGCCGAACGCGGCGGCGTTGGCGTGCACCCAGCGCAGCAGCGCCTCCTGGTCCTGCAGGCCCCAGTTGGCGCAGTGCCCGCTCAGCGGGTCGGTGAGGTCCTCGTGCAGGCCGAAGCCCAGTACGCCCAGCCGGTAGTTGAAGGTGACCACGACGAGGTCGCCGCGCAGGGCGGGCCGGGCCCCGTCGTAGACGGGCATGCTGCCCGCGCCGGCCTGCCAGCCGCCGCCGTGGATGTAGACCAGGACGGGCCGCCGGCCGTGGGGGTCGGGCGTCCACACGTTGGCGTACAGCGAGTCCTCGCTGCTGGGCGGGACCGGCCGGTTGGGGATGACGCTCTGGAAGGAGACGTCGCTGAAGTGCGTGGCCGGGCGCACACCGCGCCAGGGCCGGGGCGGCCGCGGGGAGGCGAAACGCAGGGCGCCCACCGGGGGGCGGGCGTAGGGCACGCCGCGGAAGACGGCGACGCCGCCGGTACGGCGCCCGGCCACCAGCCCGCCCGACGTGCGCACCACGACCTCGGATCCCCTCGCGGCGGTGGGGCGGGGCGGGTCCGTGACGACGGCGGACGCACCCCGCTGCTTGCCTGCGGCCTGCGGCTGGCTGGCCATGGTGAACTCCTCGGCACTCGGACGGGCTGGTCCGCCGATCGTGTGCCGCCGGTTGAAGGGTCACCAAAGGACGTCCGGGCAATCCGTCAGCTGCCGCAGTGAGTCCGTCAGCTCGCGGCCCCGGCCGGCCGCGGAGCTGACACAACGCAAGGAAGGATGCCGGGCACTTCCCCGCCACAGCCCTACACTGCGCCGCCGCCCGCGCGGGCGCTCACACGGTGGAGCGGGCGCTTGCGCGGGTGCGCGGGGAGGGGGGCGGGGTGCTTTTGGGGGTGCGCGCGCGGTGGGCGGGGCCGCTTCCGCGGGTGCTCATGCGGTGGGGCGGGTGGTTTTCGCGGGTGCTCGTGGAGTGGGGCGGGTGGTTGTGGTGGGTGGTCACGCGGGGCGGGTGGTCGGGGTGGGTGGTCACGCGGGGCGGGTGGTCGGGGTGGGTGGTCACGCGGTGGCCTGGGTGGCTTCCGCGGGGGTGTCGGCGGTGCCGGACAGGACCGCGACGGCGTGGGCGGCGGAGGCGAGGGTGGCGTGGCGGTGCCAGCCGCTGTAGGAGCGGCCGGAGAAGTCGCGGATGCCGACCTGTTCGGCGGTCTGGGCGAAGTCCCGCTCCACGCGCCGGGTCAGCCGGCTCAGCCGCAGCAGCTGGGCGGGGTGCAGGTCGGTGAGGTCGGTCAGCCACAGCTCGCCCGGCCAGCGCCCGCCGTTGTCGCCGACGCCCAGCAGCAGCAGGTCGCGGCTCCAGGAGGGGCGGCGCGAGGCGCGCTGGGGCAGCCGCACCCGGACGGTCGCGGCAAGACCGGCGTGCACGGCGCCGCCGCCGGGGCCGGGCCGGCGCTGGATGACCGGCTGGCGCAGCGGGCGGGCCATCAGCATCAGCTGGTGTGCCGTCATCTCCGTCTCGGTGGCGCTGCGGGGCAGGCCCGGGTCGATCGCCGACAGCCGCAGGTTGGCGCTGACCCGCAGCAGCATCTGCGCGCCCGCGGCCTGCAGCGGGCGCACGGTGGCGGCCACGTCGGCCTCGCGGGCGTCCATGACGGCCGGACGCACCGGCAGTTTCCAGTCTCGGGTGAGGCTGAGGTAGGCCTCCACGCAGCACTGGTCCATCGTCTCGGGTGAGGCGCTCTCGGGGATCGACGCCTGGCGGCGTCTGGTGGCGTCGTCCAGCCAGGTGTCGGACAGGTGCAGACGCCAGTTGACGGGCGTGCTGTGCTCCTCGGACACCGCCCACACGCCCACCGCCTGCTGGGCGTTGGTCATCTGGCCGCGGCTGGGGTCGAAGCGGCGGTCCACACCGACCGAGCTGTCGCCGGCCTTGGGTATCACCATCGGCCGCAGCACGTAGGCGCGGGCCGGGGAGATCTCCTCCAGGTGGCGGGCCAGGGCGCGGCGGACCGGCCCCCAGTCCCAGGTGGAACCGCTGATGAAGTGGTGCAGGCTCTGCTCGGCCGCCTCACCGCCGAACAGCGAGGAGATGTTCCGTATCGACTTACGGCCCTCGACACCGAGCAGGCCCTGTACGTACTCCATGCCCCGGCGCCGTTGGTCGCTGCGCGGCAGTGACTCGAAGAGCACCGAGCTGAGTTCCTCCAGCATGCTCTGCCGGGACGCGTCCCCCGCAGGAGGGAACAGCTCGCCTTCCGCGGTGTGCCTGTGCAGCGTCGTCTGCATCTCATCCCACCTCGCCCTTCGGTCCCGTCTGCCTGCTCCGGCAGCCTCGGACGAGGCGTCCAAGGGCAGACCAAGGCACGGGAAACGCGCAGGCGGGGGCGGGGGCGGGGTTGGGGGAATGCGACCCGGGGTGGTCGGGTGCAGGTCAGCCGCGGGCGGCGGGACCGGTCAGGGGATGCGCACCCAGACCTTGCCTCGCTGGGAACCGGTCACGAGCAGAACCGCGCGGGCCTTCTCGGCGTAGACCACGCGCCAGCCGTCCCGGTGCATCGCCAGCAGGGGGCCGCCATCTTCCGGCGTGCGCGAGGACTTCGGGCCGCCGGGCCGCAGCGGAACGGTTTGCTGTCCGCCGGCGTCGTCCCTCTGCGGGGCGCGATGGCCGTGTCCGGGAAAGAGGAGACCGGGTGCGTACGGGCGGCTTCGCCAAGTGGACCAGGCGGTTCGAGGACGAACGGGAGCTCCGGCGCACCCGTGGTGAGCCTGACTGGGGGCGGAGCGCGACGCTGCATCCGGCGGTGTGGGCCAGCATCCAGCGCTTCCAGGTGGGCGAGGACGGTGACGGCGCCAACCTCGCCGGCAAAGCGGACCAGGCCGGCGACGCCGACTACGCGCAGGCGGTGCGGCTCTTCATCGCCGAGGAACAAAACCACGCCCGCCTACTTGCCCGGCTCCTGGCCGCGGGCGGCATACCGACGCTGAACGGCCACTGGAGCGACACGGTCTTCGTACGGCTGCGCCGCCTGATGGGCCTGCGCGTGGAGCTGCTCGTGCTGATGATCGCGGAAGTGGTGGCGTTGCGTTATTACCGGGCCCTGCGCGACGGCACGAACGACTCGCTCACTTCGGATGTGGCGGGGCGGATCCTGTCTGACGAGCAGCGCCACGTCCCGTTCCACTGCGAGCGACTGCACGCCTCTGTGGCGGAGTTGCCCCGCGCCGCGCGCCGGCCGCTGATGATCCTGTGGCGGCTTCTTCTGCTCGCGGTCACCCTCGTGGTCGCCGCCGACCACGGCCTGGCACTGCGCCAACTCGCCCTCGGCCGCCTGCGCTTCGTGGCCGATGTCATGACCTCGTCCGGCGCGGTGGTCTCCGCGGTATTGGCGCCCCGTCCAGACGCATGGACGAGGACGGGGTGACGACCAACAGCCCCACAGGGCATCAGCCGGGCGAGCCTCCCCGAGGGCAACTCACCCGCCACTCCCCCCGAGTCCGGGCACACCTGGCCGACCGTGCCTGCAGGCCCCGCCTGCGTGAGCGTCGTCCGCGAGTGTCAGGGCTGCTTCACCCCCTGACACTGCTTCACCCTCTGATATATTCGATCATGTATATTGATACACTATCTGGTGTATATGGAGGTGGGGTTCATGAGCAGAACCGTCATCGATCTCGACGACGACGCCCTGGAAGCCGCGGCGAAGGAGCTGGGCACTTCCACGAAGCGGGACACCATCAACACCGCCCTACGGGAGATCGTGGCCCGCAACCGGCGCCTGCGGGCCCTGCATGAACTGCAGGATCTCGCGGATGAAGGCGCGCTCGATGCCGGACTCCTCCTGGACAAGCGCTCCTATCGAGGTGGTTTTGTCCGGTGAGCGTGGCCGACTACCTCGTCGATACGTCTGCTCTGGCTCGCGTTCTGCTGCGTCAGGCCACCGACGAGTGGGAACAGCGGATGGGCGCCGGGCTGATCGCCCTGTGCGACCTCACCGAACTGGAGATTCTCTACTCCGCACGTTCTGCGAAAGACCGGGAGGCCGTTCAAGAACGACTGAACCAGTTCACCTGGTGCCCCATGCCCGAGGGCATCTACCGGCGCGCTCGCGTCGTTCAGCGCGAGCTCACTGCCAAGGGTGAGCACCGCAGTGCCGGAGCCGTCGACCTCCTTGTGGCCGCAACCGCGGAAGAAGCGGGGCTCACCCTGCTGCACTACGACCGCGACTTCGAAAGCATCGCCCGCACCACGGGGCAGCCGGTCCGAATGATCGATCTCAGGTAGCCGTAGGCGTTCTGCTTGGATCAGGTCATGACTTCTGTCGGAGCACCGGAGGAAACACGCCAGGGGGCGGAGCTCGCCGTCTGGTTCGGCGGGGCGTCCTTGGCGTGCTGGCTCTGTTGCCCGTTCTGGATCCTGGTCAGCTTCGTCGCGCTGCCCCTGGCCCTCGCCGGCCTCGTGCGGGCCCGCGTCGAGTACCGCGCCTCGAAGTCGGGCCGAGCGAGCAGGCCGCGAGCCGTGGTGGGCGCCGCGTTGTCCCTCCTGGGGGCGGCAGCGGCGATCACCTACATGGTCTTTTCGGCCCGCCATCCCGGCCTTCCCGTCCAGGGGTAGGAGCAGCCGGGGCGTCCGGCGCGTGCGGCCGTGTGTCAGCCCGCCAGGTGGTTGATCTTGCGGATCTGCCGGTCGAAGGCTCGGGCGGGAACCAGACGGCGCAGGGTGCTCACGCGTCCTGCCGGCATTTCTGGGGCGGAGCGGCCGGCGCTGCGCGCTGGGTCGCGGTCGTCGGAAGGTCTGGCGCAGGCCGGCCGGCCGGGGTGTGGTTCAGGAACGCGCCGCCCGGTAGGGGCTGCTCCACTCCCCCGCGCCGGTGGTGTGCCCGCTGGGGGCCGCCGCGTCCGGGGCCGCCGTAGGGCCCGGGGCGGCGTCCTGGCGGGCGGGCGGGTGGGGGCGGCAGTGGTGGCAGGTGGCCGCGCACGGTGGGTCGAGGTCTATCTCCACGCCCGCCGGAACCATCAGCCAGCGGGCCGGTATCGCCTCGTGCTCATCGCGCCGCATGGGGCCTCCTCAGCTCGGACCGGGCCGCACCGGCAGGTACGGCCGCTGTGGCCAGCGTCGGTCCGGCCGGTCCAGCGGGGTTGAAGCCCCGACCAACGGCCTGCACCCGGGCCCTTTTGCCCCCGGGGGCCCCGCCCTTTCTGCGGCGCCCACATGCCGGAGCGGGTGGACGCCCACAGGGCTGCGGCCCGCCCCCGGTGTCCCGGAACCGGAATGGCGCGCCCTGTCCGGCCCCTGACAGCCAGGCGGCCCGGCAGCCCGGCAGCCCGGCGGCCCGCGTTCCGGAAGCGGTGCGGGCCCCGGCGGCCCGTACTCCGGAAACGGCGCCGGCCCCGCGCGCGGGCGGGTGTCCGGGCCCCCCTTTGGCCCGGGCGGCTCGGTTCCCTTCAGCTTCCGGCGGCCGGCTGCCGGCATCCGCGAGGACACTCCGGCCGGAGGGGTGCTCCGGCCGGCGCTCCCGAGGACGGTCCGGGCAGGGGGATGCTCCGGCCGGCACCGGCCTGCGCCCGGCCGTCTCGGGCCGGGCGGCGCGGGCCGGGCGGGCGGCTGCTTCGGCCGGTGGCGGTGAGGCGGCCTGTGTGCCGGAAGGGGTGCGGGCGCCGCCGGGGCGCGGGGTGGGGGGCCGGGTGGGTGTGCCGGGTTCTGCTTGGTTTCAGCCGGTGGCGGTGAGGACTCCGGAGATGGTGCGGACGTTGAGTTCGCGCTCGGCGCTGGGCAGGACGTGCAGTTGGGCGTCGTGGGCGGAGGGCAGGGACATCCGGATCAGGTCCGGTACCCGGAAGGCGAGGAGGGCGGGGTCGGGCTGGTCGACGCGGGTCACGACGTGGTGGTCCAGGAGCTGGCCGACCAGGGACTGCACGCTCCAGGTGTCGCCGCCCAGCAGGCGGCGGGCTCGCGGGATGTCGAAGGAGACGGCGCCGGCGGCGGCGAGCAGGGCCAGGGCGCGGCGCAGGGATCCGGGCAGCCGGGCGATGGCGCCGGCGGTGCGGGCCAGGACGTCGCAGGCCTCGTCGTGCAGTTCGGCGGCGAGGTTTCCCTCGTCCATCAGGCCCAGGGCCAGGTCGGGGATCGTCCACATGGGGCGGGCGGCGAATTTCTCGCCCACGGCGCGCAGGGAGAGCGGGAAGTTGCCCATCAGCGCGGTCACCTCCCGCAGTGCGGCGGGGTCGGCGGTGGTGCGTTCGGGGCCGGCGACGCGGGCGAAGAAGGCGGCCGCGTCGGGGGCGGAGAAGGGGCCGAGGTCGAGGGGGCGGGCGCCGGGCAGGCCGGGCAGGCGCAGGCGGGAGGTGACCAGGGCGAGGCTGGAGGCGTCGGCGGGCAGCAGCGGCAGGACCTGGTCGGTGCCCGCGGCGTCGTCCAGGAGCATCAGCAGGGAGCGGCCGGCGGTGAACGCGCGGAGCATGCCGGCGAGTTCGTCGGTGTTCTCGGGCAGTGCGGCGGTGTCCAGGCCGCACTCGCGCAGCAGGGAGCGCAGGACGGCGGCGGCCGGCCTCGGCCGGTCCTGGCCGTCGTGGAGGCGGGCGTGGAGGAATCCGTCGGGGTAGCGGTCGGCCAGCCGGTGCGCTCCGCGGACGGCGAGGGCGGTCTTGCCCGCGCCGGCCGGTCCCAGCACGACGACGACCCGCGGCCCCTCGCCGCCGACGTGGGCGTTGACGTGGTGGCTGTCAGGGCCGGCGTGGGTGGTGTCCTCGCCGGTGAGCGCGTCCAGGCGGGCCAGTTCCGGTTCGCGGCCGGTGAAGTCGGGTGTGTCCAGGGGGAGCTGGCCGCGTACGGGGGGTGCCGGGGGCCGTGCGGGGGCTGCCGCCGTCGCAGCTGCCGCATGGGCGGGCGTGGGGGCGGGGGGTGGGGGTGCGGGCTGGGGCAGGGCTTCGTTCAGGACGTCCTGCTGCAGTTTCTGCAGCCGTTCGGAGGGTTCGATGCCCAGTTCGTCCACGAGCCGGCGGCGCAGGTGGGTGAAGGCTTCCAGGGCGGTGGCGCGCTGCCCGGAGCGGTGGGCGGCGAGCATCAGCTGGGCGGTGAACTCCTCGTGCAGGGGGTGGTCGGCGGTGAGCTGCTGCAACTCCCCCACCAGGGTGCGGTGGTGGCCCAGGTGCAGGTCGGCGGTGATGCGCAGTTCCAGGGCGCTGAGCTTGGAGTCGGCGATCTGCGCGATCTGCGCGGCGAGCAGTGGTCCGCTCTCCAGTCCGGCGAACGGCTCGCCCCGCCACAGGGCCAGTGCCTCGCGCGCCAGGGCCGCCGCGGTGTGGGGGTCGCCTTCCTGCAGGGCGGTGCGGGCGCGGGCGACGCCGTGTTCGAACTCCCACCAGTCCAGCTCGCCGGGCTTGAGGTGGATGCGGTAGCCGTTGGGGCCGCTCTGCACGCGCTCGTCCGGATCGGCGGGGCAGCGCAGTGCTTTGCGCAGCTGGTAGACGTAGGTCTGCACCGTCTTGCGGGCCAGGCGCGGTGGCGCGCTCTCCCACAGTTCCTCGATGAGGGCGGGGGTGGAGACCAGGCGGTTGGCGTTGAGCAGCAGCACCGACAGTGCGCGCCGGGCCATGGGTGCGGTGGGGGTGCGGTCCTGGCCCTGCGCGCGGATCTCCAGGGGGCCCAGCACCCCGATCCGCAGCGCACCGTCCTTCGCGGTGGCCGGTGCGGTGTCGTTCATGGTGGGGTTCTCCTTTTCGTTGCCCGGGTCGGGGTGGGTCGTTCCCGCGTCGCGGGCGGGGCCGAAGGCAGGGGCGCCGGCGGGGGCGCCGGAAGGGCGCCGGCTCTCGTACCAGTGCCGCATGCGGGAGCGGCGCAGTTTGCCGATGCCGGTCCGGGGGATGTCGCGGGGGCTGATCGCCACGAGGTGGGTGGGGTGCAGGCGCAGGCGCTCGGCCAGGTGCGTGCGGATCGCGGCCGCGGCCAGGCCGGGCGGGGTGGGTGGGCGGGGGTGGAAGAAGACGGCGAGTTCCTCGCCCCTTTCGCCGGTGACCGGGGTGGCCACGGTGTGGGCGGGGGTGACGCAGTCGAGTTCTTCCACCGCGGCCTCGATCTCGTGGCTGTGGCAGGCCACCCCGTCGTAGTCGAGGAGGTCCTCGGCGCGGCCGGTGACGGTGAGCAGGCCGCCGTCGATGAAGGCCAGATCGCCGGTGCGGAACCAGCCGTCGGCGGTGAAGGCGCGGCGGGTGTGCTCGGCGTCGTCGAGGTAGCCGGAGGTGACGGACGGTCCGCTGACCTGGAGGTGTCCGAGGGTGCCGGCGGCCACCGGGTCGCCGTGGTCGTCGACGCAGCGCACCAGGGTGCCCGGCTGGGGGCGGCCGGCGGGAACGTAGCGCAGGGCGGCGGTGTCGAGGTCGGACAGGCGGCAGTCGACGACGCCGGAGGCCGTCTCGGACATGCCCCAGCCGGGGAACATCGCCTCGCCCGGCAGGTGGAAGGGGGCCAGCAGCCGCAGAAAGCGCTGGGCGACGCCGGTGTGGACGGCTTCGCCGCCGTTCATGACGTAGCGCAGGCAGCTGAGATCCCAGGTGTGGCCGGGCAGCCGGCCGGCCTGGTCGTTGACCAGGGCGAAGGCGAAGTCGGGGGCCCAGGTGGTGCAGGCGCGGTGCCGGTCGACGGCCGTCAGCCAGCGCAGCGGGTCGGCCAGCACCCACTCGGGGCGGGCGTGGACCTGGTAGGCGCCCAGGAACACGTCCCGCACATGGAACAGCAGCAGGCCGCCGGCGTGGTCCAGGGGCATCCAGTTGACGCTGCGGGTCGCCGGGGTGAGCCGGTTGGTGTGGGCGGTGGCCGCGCTGCGGCTGAGGATGTTGCGGTGGGTGAGCATCACGGCCTTGGGCACGCCGGTGGAGCCGGAGGTCAGCAGCAGGACGGCGAGGTCGTCGGGGCCGGCCGGGTGGCGGTGGTGGTCGGGCTCGGCCCGCAGCAGGCCGGGGTGGCCGAGCCAGGCGCCGGCCCAGCGCGGGTGCGTGCGGGTGGCGGGCAGAAGGTTCTGCGTCCGGCCGGTGACCACGTGGGGGTGGCCGTAGCGGTGCCACACCGCGTCCAGCAGGCCGGGCGCCGCGGCCCGGGCGGCGGGGGTGGCGCCGGCGCCGACCAGCAGCGGAACGAAACCGCCCAGCACGCACGCCCAGAACACGCTCAGCAGTTCCGGCGCGTCCTCGATGTGCACGATCACCCGCTGCCCGGGGCGCAGCCCGGCCCGGCGCAGGCCGGCCAGCACACCGGCCGCCTCCTGCCGCAACTGCGCGTAGCTCCAGCGCTGTTCGCCGCCGTCCGCGCCGATGAAGCACAGGCCGCCGGCGCCAAGATCGCGCGCGGCCCGCTCCAGCGCCTGGCCGAGGGTGGCGCATCCCACGGCGGGGGCGGGCCCGCCGTCCAGCAGGGACATGCCCGCACGCAGGGAGCCGGTCATGAACTGCCACGCTCCTTGCGGTAGTCGCGGGGGGTGAGGCCGTAGCGGTCACGGAAGAGGCGGCTGAAGTGCGACGCCCCGTACAGGCCGGCCCGCTCCCCGATCAGGGCGACGGGCAGGTGGTCCAGGCCGGGGTCGGCGAGTTCGCTGCGGCAGCGGGCCAGCCGCTCGTCGCGGATCCAGCGGGCCGGGCTGATGCCGTACTCCTGGAAGATCTTCTGCAGGTAGCGCAGCGAGATGTTGTGCCGGCGGGCGATGGTCACCGGGCTCAGCTCGGGCTCGGCGAGCTGCTCGCGGACGTGGGCCTGGATGCGGAGCATCAGCGTCTGCCGGGCGATCTGCGCGTCCTCGGCGACCTCCCGCATGCGTTCGCTGAACAGTGCCGCGGTCAATCCCGCGACGCTTCCGCCGAGCAGGTCCACGGCCGTCTGGACCTCCCGGCCGTGGCGGCCCAGCCCCTCCAGCAACGACGTCAGCAGCGCGGCCAGCCCCTCGGTGCCCGACCACGGCCGGGCCGTCAGACGCTGCGCCTCACCGCCGGTCAGGCCCACCAGGTGGTGCGAGACGGTGACGTCGACCAGACGGAAGTTCTCCGGCATCACCACCTTGTAGGGGCGGGTGCTGTCGAAACACACCAGCTGCGGCGCGCGGACACTCGTATGCCGGCCGTCCTGCGCCACCCACACCGCGCCGCTCAGCGGCCGCACCACCCGCAGGCAGCCGGCCGTCAGCGGATCGATCCGCCGGGCGGGCCGGATCAGTTCCCGCGACCCGTCCCCCCTGACCAGCGAAAGGCGCACCCCGCCGAACTGGTGCGTCAGCGTCGTCCCGGCGAAGGGCTCCTCGTGCTCGCGGACGATCTGCACTCCCCCGCCCCCGGGCAGCGGCCCTCCCGGCGCTACGGCGGACACGGCGCCGGACGCCGCGACGGCGGGAGCGGCCGCGCGCACGGCGGTGTGCGCCGGCGCCGGCATCAGCTGCGGCTTCGGTGCCGGCAGGGGCATCGTCGTGGGCATCGGCGTCCGCTCGTCGAGGCGTTGCACCGCATCAACCTCCATCCGTGCTTCGGGCCGGAGCCGGCCGTGGTACGTGATGCTCCGTCCCCCCACACCATCAAAACATACCCGCATGCTGGTATCGCAGTCATATCGGAGGGTTCGATGGCACGCAACCCCCACAGGCGTTCGAACCACCCGGGCAGGGAGCGGGCGGGGGCACGGGCGGGGGGTGGCGCGGCCGGTGATGCCGGGCGGGCTGCGGGACCGCGCGACCGGCGGTGCTGCCGGGACACGGGACGGCGTTGCCCGGCGGCGGGGCCACGGGGCGGGGAGCGGCGGGGCGAGGGAGCGGTCGCCTGCGCCCGGTGCGCGTGGCTGCGTGACTGTGTGGCTGTGTGGCTGTGCTGGGGTGTCCTGCCGGGTGGTCGGGCCCTTGGATGCCGGGGTGCAGCGGATGCGGGCGGCGTGGAACAAGAAGCCCGCCCGCGGTGGTCCTGCATCAGGATGCGGGAGAGCGATTTCCTCGAACCACGCATGCGGGTGCGGGAGTTGGCTGATCCAGAGGTGGCGCATGGTGAGAGCGGCGGGCCGCTGCGCGTGGACTTGCCGGAGCTGACCCGGTTCGGCATGCGGCGTCGCGATCGCTGCCCGTCGGGCGTCGTCATCGCTGCCCGTCGGGCTCTGGGCCCAGGGCTTCAGCGGCACATCACCGTCGGGCTGCGGCGGGGACTGGTCCTACCGGCGGGAGACGTGCACCCTCGTCCGCGGTCCTGGGCCGGCACCGACGATCGGGGCGTGACGACCACGTACGAGTGGCGGGGCCCACCCGGGCTCAGTCCACACGGAGCGTTGCCCGGGCTTGCTCTGGCCCGCACGAGGCGGGCGACAGGAGGCGGCCGGTGCCGGCCGGAGGGAGGCGCGGCGCACCGCCTGGAGTGCGAGCGAGCACGTGGGCCGACGCCGTCGACGGCTGCCCTCTCTCAGGTCATCGGCCGTGATCCTGGCCATCCGGCGGGGGCCGGGGCGGGGCCGGGGCC